>NZ_JAPDDT010000014.1 GCF_025950235.1 Luteolibacter arcticus
GTCATTGTTTGCAAGCAGCTACTAGAATGCCAGTAGTTCATCACGGCTCACAAATCCGCCTTAAGTTAGCGCCATTCGGGACTGACCCGAATGGGCTATATAGAAGAGCATGGGACTTGAGTGAATATAGAAATGGCGAACCTCCGATAGGTTCTGATCTCCCCAAGTGTGGTCAGACGGTTACAGTTGAATGTAAAAAATGAAAATGGCCGGGATTCTTATAATTGAATATTATGAATATGAGCGCATTTCGTTACCTTTCATTAATTACTTTTTTTGTGTGTGGGGTCTGTCAAGCGGATCAAAATCGGCATGAGGTGGGCAGAGTAGAATTGCTTGTTTATGATGAAGTCGCGGAAGATTTTTTGTCTTTGGATGATGCCAAAAAATTGAACTCCCAAAAAAACCATGTGATTTTGGAGATAATTAGATCCGATGAAGATTCTTGGGCGGCTTCCGTTTCTAATGTGTGGTCTCTCAATGATCAAAATATCGAAGTGCTAACGATAACTAAAGGATCGGCCGCGAGAAGGGCTCCATGTCTTATTTCAGGAATTCCCAAGAATGTTGCTTATGCTTCGTTTTTTAAGTTTGGTCGAGAAGGGTTGCTGGATTGGGTGATTGTCTATGAGGTTGCAGTGAAGGAGCAAATTGAATGCTTGTGGTTGACGGATGGTTTTTGGCTTTGCGTGCTTTTTGACGAAGGCGGAGAGGTTGTGGGTGAGGGTAAACTATTTTGCCATTCGGAGAAATCAGACAAGTTATTATATGATGTTATGCCGAGTTGTAGTTTGCAATTGGTCAATGACGCGAAAAAATTAAAGGATATCAATGTCTCTCTAAGAAAAAAGGCCTCAGATAGCAATAATGATGATCCTTTCAGAAAAAAATGAACTCACATGCCAACCAATGGCTGTTCGGGCAGCTGCACGCGGAGCGTGCGGACCACGGGGGCAGGCGCTACTTACTTCACCAGCCGCTCGGCGAGTTCCCACTGCTCGTGGTAGCGCTTGAAGCTGCGGAGGGCCCATTCGGCTTCGGCGAGGACGACCCAGTGGCCGGCGGAGTCCTTGGCGAGGGCGCAGCCGCCGGGGAGGTCGTCGGTGGGGGCGTATTCGCCGGTGACGGGCTCGTCGTGCTTCATCAGCCAGCGGATGACTTGCCATGGGCAATGCTCGACGATGACCTCGGCACCGTATTCGGATTCGAGGCGGTACTTGAGCACCTCGAACTGCAGCGGGCCGATGGCGCCGAGCAGCGAGGCCGAGCCGCCCGCGGTTTCGAAGAGCTGGATGACCCCTTCGCGGACGAGCTGGTCCATGCCGGCACGGAAGCGCTTGGCGGTGGCGGTGCTGCGGCCGCGGATGTTCGCGAAGCACTCGGGCGGGAAGGTCGGGATCTCGTCGAACTTGATCGCGTTATCGGAGGTCAGCGTGTCGCCGATTTCGAAAGGCTGGTTGCCCACCAGACCGACCACGTCGCCGGCGAAGGCTTCATCGACGATCTCGCGCTCCTGGGCGAAGAGCTTCTGCGAATTCGAAAGGCGGATCTGCTTGGCCGCGGAGCCGTGCCAGACCTGCATGTCGCGCTCGAACTTGCCGGAGACGATGCGGATGAAAGCCATGCGGTCCCGGTGCTTCGGGTTCATGTTCGCCTGGATCTTGAAGACGAAGCCGCTGAAGCGCTTGTCCTCCGGCTCGATCATCGTTTCGCCGGACTTGCGGCCGGCGGGCTCGGGGGCCATCGCGAGGAATCCATCGAGCAGGAGCTGGATGCCGAAGTTGTTCGCCGCGGAGCCGAAGAAGACCGGCGTCAGCTCGCCCTTCAGCACGCGCTCCAGATCGAAGGGCGCGCCGGCGATGTCGAGCAGCTCCATTTCCTCGATCGCCTTGTCCACGAGGTCGGAATCGACGTGCTCGCGCACGGCGGGGTCGATCAGGCCCATCACCGAGACGGGCGCGCGGTAGGCGCCGGCCTTGGTCTTCTCGAAGAGATTGAGCTGTCCATCCCGCCGCTGGATGAGGCCGCGGAAGCGCGGGCCATCGCCGAGCGGCCAATTCATCGGGTGGGAGGCGATGCCGAGGACGTTTTCGATTTCATCCACCAGGTCGATCGGCGAGCGGGTCGGGCGGTCGAGCTTATTGATGAAGGTGAAGATCGGGATACCGCGGAGGCGGCAGATTTCGAAAAGCTTGCGGGTCCGGGCTTCGACGCCCTTGCCGGCATCCACGACCATGATCACGGCATCGACGGCGGTGAGCACGCGGTAGGTGTCCTCGGAGAAGTCTTCGTGACCCGGCGTATCCAGCAGGTTCACGTGGAAGCCGCCGTATTGGAACTGAAGGACGGTGGAGGAAATCGAGATGCCGCGCTGCTTTTCCAGCTCCATCCAGTCGGAGGTGGTCTGGCGACGGTCGCGGCGCGAAGTGACCGAGCCGGCGAGGTCGATGGCACCGCCGTAGAGCAGGAATTTCTCCGTGAGCGTGGTCTTACCCGCATCCGGGTGGGAGATGATGGCGAGCGTGCGGCGGATGGATGACGGATGGGACACGGACACGGCGGGCGGAGGGAAGCAGCCCGCGGGGCGGCGGGCAACCCCCAAGCGCGAGGCGGGAAATGCGGGCGGGAACAACGAAAGGGACGAAATTTCGCGAAAAATTGGGGAGATCTTCCGTGCCGGGCCACCGGAGCTCCTCTCCTTTTTTCGACACTTTCGCTCGTTTCGTTGTTCCCCTTCTCGCCGCTGCTCCCTGCGGAGGGCGGCAGCGGCGGCCCTTTTTCGTTTGCAAGCGGCGGGTCAGCGGCTTGTCTCCCGGCGAATCCCATGCCCGACCCCAAGGCCAAGACGCCGCAGGAGCATCCGCTCGCGAACATCCTGATCAACGTGCTGATCCCGGTGCTGGTGCTCAGCTACCTGAGCAAGGACCCGGAAGTGCAGCTGAAGCTCGGCAAGCCGGTGCGGCCATGGCACATCGGCCCGCTGTGGGCCATGATCCTGGCGCTGCTGCCGCCGCTCGGCTACGGCATCTGGCATTTCGTGAAGACGCGGAAGGGCAACGTCTTTTCCGCGCTGGGTTTCATCTCGGTGCTGCTGACCGGCGGCCTGACGCTGTATTTGTGGAATGCCGACGGCACCGTGAAGCCGAATGCCGGCCTGCTCTTCGGCATCAAGGAAGCGTCCATTCCGCTGGTGCTGGCGGTGGCGATCCTGACTTCGCACAAGTCGGCCAGCCCCTTGATCCGGGTGTTTCTCTACAATGACTCGATCTTCGACATCCCGAAGATCGAGCAGCGGGTGGCGCAGCAAGGAGTGGAAGGCGGCTATCAACGGCTGCTTTTGCAGGCGACGCGGTTTTTCGCCGGGTCCTTCGTGCTGAGCGCGCTGATGAATCTCGGGCTGGCGCTGTGGTTCTTCCGCGACTTCGACGCCATGGCACCGGACGCCCTGGAGAACTACAACGGTATCGTGGGCAAGCTCACCGGCTGGAGCTTCGCAGTCATCGGCGTGCCGGTGATGGCGATTCTGTTCCTGATCCTCACGCGGCTGCTGAAGGGCCTGCGCGAGCTGACCGGCATGGACGACAAGGAGCTGATGCTGCCGCGATAGTGGTCCGCACGCTCCGCGTGCGGGATGAAGCACTTGGTGGATTGTAGAATTCTGGCGATTCCGGGCAGCCCTCATGGTGGTCCGCACACTCCGTATCCGGTGGCCCGAAGCATTCGAAGGGTTTGCCAACTTGCCGCGAGAGCGGCTTCTTCCCGCACGCGGAGCGTGCGGACCACTATGGGGCTGCTACGGCAAAGTCCTTCTGGCCCTCCGCGAATCGCTTGTGGTAGGTGATCCAAACTACCCCAATGGATTTTCGCTTCTTCGATCCCTCGATCCCAGTATCCGTCACCAAGGGGCATCTGCCCCACTGGGATCAGGAGGGGGCGACGTACTTCATCACCTGGCGGACTGCGGATTCCATTCCGAAGGACGTCTGGACACGCTGGCGTTGGCAGCGATCCCGCTGGCTCCGCGAAAACGGGATCGACCCGGAGGATGCGGACTGGCGGAAGCAGGTCGAAGCGCTGCCCGAAGAGCGGCATCGTGATTTCCGCAGCTTCTCCAGGGCCTTGGAACGCGAACTCGACTCATGTCACGGGGCTTGTCCACTCCGCATTCCGGAATGCGCGGCAATCGTCGCCGGAGCGCTGCATTATTTCGATGCTGATCGCTACCTGCTCGGCGACTACGCGATCATGCCGAATCATGTTCATGTGCTGGTCGGTGGGATTCCGCGGGACCAGATGCTCCAGCAGGTCGAATCGTGGAAGCACTGGTCCGCCAGCCGGATCAATCGGCACCTCGGTCGGCGAGGGAGGTTTTGGCAGGATGAGAGCTGCGATCATCTGGTCAGGAGCGAAGCTGCGTTTCACAAACTGCGCAGCTACATCGCTGGAAACCCGGTGAAGCTGAGACCGGGAGAGTTCGTTCACTGGGTGCGGCCGTGAAGTGGTCCGCACGCTCCGCGTGCAGAAAGAAAGCTGCAAGGTGGTTGGGAAACCCTCCGGGTGCTTCGGGCCACCGCACGCGGAGCGTGCGGACCACCATGAAAAAGGCCCGCACAGGGCGGGCCTTTTCAAAAACGGGAAACGTCCGGTTGGGTTCAGTCCACCAGGTTGTCGACCCGCTGGGCGAGCTCGACGTCGGCTTCGGTCACGCCACCGGCATCGTGTGTGGTGAGCTTGAGCGTCACCTTGGTGTAGTTGATGCGGATGTCCGGATGGTGCTGCGCCTCATCGGCGATATCGGCCACGCTGTTGACGAAGTCGATGCCATCCATGAACTCCTCGAACTCGAAAGTACGGGTGATCGCATTCTTTTCGTACTCCCACTCGGGGCACTTTTTGAGGGCGGCGGAAAGGTCTTCGTCTTCGAGCAGGTCGGACATGGGAAAATCAGGGACGTTTGCGAGGCGAAATTGAGTCGGCCCTTTCACGCTTGGCAAGCGACTTTGCGGCGGAATTTTTCCGAGGCGTCCGGGTTTGCACGCAAGGTGCGCGGGGTGTATCCGGTTTGTCATGAAACTCGTGCTCTTCGCCGCACTTTCGGCGCTGGTTTTCGTGTCCTGTGCTCCGTCCACTCCGGAAGCTCGGATTGCCGCCCAGCCGGCGGTGTTCGAAGGCCTCTCCTCGAAGCACCAGCAGCTCGTCCGCCGCGGCCAGCTCGACAAGGGCATGAACACCGATGCCGTGTATCTCGCGTGGGGCCGGCCGAGCCAGGAATACGATGGCAGTGAGAACGGAGCCTCCACCCTGCGCTGGGACTACAGCGGGTCGACGCCGGTTTACACGACTTCCTTCTCCGGCGGCTGGGGCTACGGGTATGGAGGTGGCTACGGCTACGGGCGCTATGGCCGCTACGGGTATCCCGGCTATGGCTATGGCTTCGGTTTCGGCCCGGACGTGACCTACGTCCCGTATCGCCGCGCCTCCGTGCTCTTCCGCAACGGTCGCGTCACCTCGTGGGAGCGCAGCCGCAATTAAGAGATCGAAAAGAAAATGCCGCGGCCACCCCACAGGCGGCCACGGCATTGGAAAAAAGCGGTCCTAGCAGGGCGGGCGGATCAGAAGTTCCACATCTTGCCCTGTTGGGCGTCGCGGAAGACCTGCGGGCTGAGCAGGTAGGACATCGGCGGATTTGGCAGCGCGCTGTCGTCCAGCACCGGCAGCGATTTGCCGATCGTCTGATCCCACGGCTGGCTGCGGGCGACGTCCACCGGGGTGCCGACCTTTACCAGATTGAAGATCTTGCGCGCCGAATTCAGCGGCAGCCGCACGCAACCGTGGGTGGCGGGGTAGGGCTTCACGAAGCCCCAGTGCATGCCGTAGGCGGGGCTGTAGAATTCCATCCAGTAGGTCATCGGGTAGCCGGCGCCGGGGCTGCTGGCGCGGCGGCGCTCGGCCTTCTTGGCGCGGATCGGGAAGGTGCCGAGCGGCGTGGGCGTGGAGGCCGTGCCCACGCAGATCGGCGTGGCGAGCAGGACTTGATCGCCCTGCACCACATACAAGCGCTGCGCACCGGTGCTCATCTTCACCCGGATGTTGGCTGTGCTGGTCGTCTCCTTCACCGGCGGGTCGAACTTGAAGGAGGTGTTCGCGCTGCCGCGCGGGGTCGTGTTGGTGCAGGAACTTAGGGCGAGGGCAGCACCGGCAAAGAGGAGTGCGGACAGGGATCGGAAACCGGGGAATTTCATAAGGGAAAGAGAAGTGAAGTGATGGAAACGGTCTTTGAGACGGGACTTGCCCGCATGAAAGGCAATCCAAGGGCAGATGCAAACGGGATTTTTCACGGCGCGACCAACAGCTTTACCGCCAGCGCGGCGAGAGCGATTCCGAAAATCCCGTCGATCCAGCGTGCGGACTTTTCGTAGCGCGACCTGAGGGGCCGCCACTGGAGCAGCCAGGCCCACAGCGCCCACAGCGTGCCGCCCTGCACGATGACCAGACCGGCGATCGCAAACGGCCACCACGACGGGTGATCGCCGGTCAGGAAGGGCGCGCAGGTCGCGGCGAGGAAGATCACGGCCTTCGGGTTGAGCAGATTGCAGATCAGGCCGCGGAGAAACGGGCCGCGTGATGAGGGCGGGCTGCCGGGGTTTTCATCGACGGCGGCGGAAGTAGCGAAAGCCGAGCGCAGCAGGCAGTACGCGAGCCATAGCAAATAAGCCGCCGCCGCCCACGAAATCGACCGACGCAGCCCGGGGCTTTGCTCGAAAGCCACCGCCAAGCCCGCCACCGCGATCGACGCATGCACGGTCAGGCCAGTGGCGATCCCCAGCGCCATGATGGCCCCGGCCTTCGCGCCCTCGGCGAGCGCGGTGCGGGTGAGCAAGATCATGTCCGGCCCGGGACTGAATTGCCCCAGCGCCATCAATCCGGCGAAAGCCGCGAGTTCGAGCGCGGGATTCACCTCGTCGCGGCCAGCAGGTAAGCGGTCAGTGCCTTTTCGTCGGCCTTGGATATCCCGGCATTCCACGCCATGCCGGGTGCCACCACGTGCCAGTCTTCCTTGCTCACGTCCTTCGGGAGAATGTGTTCGTGGCAGCGGCCGCAGTGAGCCACGTAGACGGCATGGCCCCGCTGGAGGGATTCGACGTTCTGCCCGCTTCGCGTGGCCATCGCCACATCGGGCACCGGCGCGGTTTTCGTAGCGGCGCAAGATGCCAGCAACACGCAGGTGAACAGGAGAGGGAGGTTTCTCATTGGGGGGAAGCTAGGGAAACCGGAAGGCATCACGCAATTGATTCTGTTAGTCCGCCATCGCCACCTTCGGGATCTTCTTCTTCTGTTCCCGCAGCGCGCGGATGATCGCCGGGGCGGCGGTCACGCGGAGGCGGATCCGGTCGCCTTCGTCGCGTGACCATTTCAAGTGCAGGTCCACCGTGCGGCCCTTCACTTCCACGGGGAAGACTGCCTGCCGCACCTCGTAGGGGCGATGGTAATCGATCCGTTCGAGCAGCGAGAGCATCTGCTTGTCTTCAAAGCCGCTGTCCACGACCTCGCGGATCCGCTCGAAGACGAACGGCAGGTACTCGGTGGGCGTGCGGATCAAGAGGCTGCGCCGCGTCGCCCAGGCTTTCTCCAGCTCGGCGAGCATCTCCTCCGAGGTCGATTCGCCGAGCCGTTCGTAACGCTCCAGCCAGCGCCGTCGCCAAATCCACGCCAGCGTCAAGCCGATCGGCCACGCGAAGATCACCATCCAGATGATCAGCTTGGAAACGTGAGTGGAATCGAACGGCGGCATCACCCGGGACGGTAGCTGATGCCGGGCGGAAGGGAAGGACACAGATTCCCTGCATCGTGGCCTCGATGACACGAACGTTTGCGCAGCGAATTGACGGCACCACGCAGGTTCCTAGCGTGAGAGACATGAAGGAGTTATCCCGGCGTTCCCTGTCGTGGCTGTGTGTCGGGGGCTTCGTGCTGGCGGGCGCGGGATGGACCAAGGCATGGATGAACGGCCGGGCTCTGGAGGAAGCCGGAGGAAAAAGCTCGTCTGAGGATGCACCGCGCAATGGCAAGTCGGCGCCGCGAGCACCGTCCGACCGCTTGGCCATGGTAAGCGATCCGCGCAGCCAGCGCCTGCTGGCATGGATGAGCGAGATGGATGCCTCGGCCCAGCCCGGCAAGCCGAACCCTGCCTTCGTGAAAGCGGCGGTCACCACGCTCGATGACTCGCTCTTTCACCGTCGGCAGCGCGATTTCCGCCTGCTCATGGAAAAGCTGCGTCCTGAGGACGCGCGGGCGATCCACGATCACTTCAAATCACTGGAGCGCGACGGCCGCTACTTCGGCGACGAGTATGCCGCCTTTGCGATGCGCTGGGGCCAGATTGCCGGTGGAGATGCGCTCAACGAGTGGCTGCAATTTGCTCCGCCGGATCGCAGTCATGGAAATCTCATCAGCCTCATGACGGGCTGGGGGACCTCCGAGCCGGAAAAGGCGCTGGCTTGGGTGGAAGAACACCAGAGCGAGTTCGGCGGCATGAATGCCTACCGGCCGTTGCTCGTCGGGTGGCTCAATGCCGATCCGATGGCCGCGACCGCTTGGCTGCAGAGTGCCAAGCTGGATCCCCAGCAGCTCGCCGATTGCGTGGGTGGTGCGATGCTCGACAAGGTCTATTCCGATGGCCTCGAAGGAGCGAGCGAGTGGCTGGCCTCATTGCCGGACGACAGCGACGAACTGGCCACCGGGGCGCGCATCGGCTGGATCTCGAATGTCCGGAACATGCGCAACCTCGACCCGCAGAAGGCGGCGAATGCCTGGAGCAAGGTGGGCGGCCAGAGCTGGATGAAGGGGGAGGATTTCAAGAGCTTCTGCGCTGCCGTGGCGGCGGGCAACGGTGGCTCTCTCGATGAATTCGCGCAGAGTCTCGGCACGACTTGGCCTTCCGGCGAAGTCGCGGCGCAGTTCGAGCGCTGGGCCGCGACCAACGGCGCGACGATGTCGGACGTGCTGAAGTCGCTGCCCCCTTCCGACTTGCGTGAGGCGGGGATGACCGGCCTGTTCCGTCATATCGAGAAGTTCGACCCCGCGCGCGTGGAGGTCATGCGCAAGGACATAATCGGGGAGTGAGCGGATCTCGCCGCCGGCATGGCGCGGGTGGCAGGAGCACACCCGCGCCTTTTTCCGGACTCGCCCAACTCAATCCTGCAAGCGATAGAATGCCTTGGAAGACGTGCCGGATGGCAGCGGCGTCAGGTCGGTGAAGGTATCCGTCGCTCCCGTGGCCGCGTGGGTATCCACGGTGGTCGGGAAGGTGATCAGGTCGGTGCCGCGGAACAGCGTGTAAGTCCTGCCCGGAACCAGCCCACTGACCACGACTTCGAACTTAGTGATCTGGCCGGTGCCATCCTTGGTGGCGATGACGTTGGTCACTTGGGGGTTGGCGCCCGGCGAATTGGGATCGGTGGGGTCGGTTCCGTTCGTCACCTCATCGTCGTCGTCGATCCCGTCGCCGTCTGTGTCGGGCAGGTTCGGATTGGTGCCACGCTGGAATTCCTGGAGGTTGGTCAGGTCGTCTTCGAAGGTCAGGGCCGCGTCGCTGCCGTCTTCCGGGTTGAGGCTGTAGAGGAGTTCCCAGTCATCGGGCATGTCGTCGTTGTCGAAGTCGAAGTGGACGAGCCGTGCGGTGAAGTTGTCGAAGTGGACGTTCCGGATGGAGGACGTTCCTGCCTGAACTTTGATGACGGTTGCGGTGAGGCGGACCGTGCGTGTTCCGACCGGCGGGAAACCGACCTGACGCTTGTGCACCCAATCCGCCGCGCCGTTCGGCGTGGTGAAGGTTGAGCTGCGGCCTAAGTCCGTGCCGGTGCCATTGAGGAACTGAAGGGTGATGACGGCGTGATCGGCCGTGTCGCTGTCCCGGAATTCGTAGTCTAGGATGAAGGTCCGGTCACCGGCATCGATCGCCGCGGCAAAGGAAGAGACGTCGATGTCCTGCTTCATGCCCATGCTGGCCTCGATGCCTTGCGGGAAGGTGGTCGGCTCGACATCGGGGTTCGGTGCCCGGCGGTCGGCCGTGGCGAACTGGAGGCCGTGCTTCGGCCCTGTCGGATTGACCACGTCCGTGAAGTCGAAGGCGCGGACCACATAGAAGTCGTTCTCTTGGACCGACCAGCCCGGGACGGTGCCGCCGGAGAAGGGGGCTCCCACGTTGGCCGCGATCACTGGCTCCTCGAAGCTGCCGTTGACGATCGTGACCGCGCTTCCCGGGATAATGTTGCCGTCGTTCGGATTGAAGCCGTAGCGCAGCTCGACGGAGTCATCGAATCCATCGGCGTCGCTGTCCTTGAGGTTCGGCTTGGTGGGGCCGAAGCCTGTGGAAACGTTGTTATTGTCGGTGCCCGCCGCTTCGGGTCCGTCGAGCAGACCGTCGCCATCCGTATCGGGATTGACGGGACTGCTTTGATTGGCAAGCACGCCACTCGCGTATTCGGCGGCGTCGGACCTGCCATCGCCGTCGAAGTCCGTGGTGGCCGGGGCGTTGTTCGGCCCGGCGATGTCGTCGTAGTCATCGACCGCATCTCCTGTATCCGTGTTGATGATGAGATCCTCAAAGTAGTCCGGCAGCCCGTCGGCATCGGTGTCCTTCAGCGTCACGGTCAGCGTGCCGCCGCCATTAACGAAATTGGCCCCGAGTCCGGTAAGGCCGGCACCCGTGTAAGTCCCGGCTGGGATCGTCACCCCGTTTGCCACCAGCTTGCCCTCCTCGATGGTGAGGGACTGCGTCACATTGAGCTTCGCGGTGGTTTGAAGAGTCAGGGTATTGGTGAAGGTGTAGCCAGCCCCGAGCTCGAATTGAATGGGGGATTGGACCGTCAAGACCCCGGTGTAATTGTTGATTCCGGTGATTTTGACGTTCCGGGCATTGGTGCCGTTCTCCGGCCGTATCGTCAGGTCACCGGTGCCCGTCAGGGTGCCATCGATCGTGAGAGTGGTGACCGTACTGCTGGGATCGATGACGGAGGCAGTGGACCCGTTGACGATGAAGTTGAAGACATCGAGCGTTGCCGCGTGGGAAGCGGGTCCGTTGGGACCGTGCGACAGTCGGCCGCCGCTCAGGGTCAGGTCTCCGTTGACCGTCGAAATCGCCCCGTTCTGGTTTTTCATCAGTGCCCGGGTGCCACTGGAGACGGTGAGCGAGCTGCCGCCGAAGGTGGAGGCGGCTCCGTTGGCGGAGATGCGGAAGGTATTGTTGCCCCCGGTGGCGGAGACATAGCTGTGTCCGGTGGCGGGTGCGGCGGCCGGGGTGCCCCACATGAGGGCGTTCCAGTCTTGATCCCACACGGTCTGGGTGAAGGTGTCGCCGCGTGCGATGGTGGTGAAGGAGGCGCAGAGGAGAAGGCCTGCCGTTAACAGGGCTCCCGGCCTTGGATAGGTCGTCTTGATCACGGGTTACATCGGGTTTGGGTTTTCGATGAGGGCCCGGTGGCCGGAGATGAACCGATGCCGCCGGAAAAACTCCCTCAGTTCGGGAGGCGAGTCCGCGACGCCAAACCCGACAGAAAACTTCTCGTGATTCGAAAATTTGCCCTCATCCCTGGCAGGCTGTGCGTCCTGCACGCCGGTGGTGGAGCCGGACCACGGCTTAAAAAAAGCTGCCGGAGCACGAAGCCCCGGCAGCTCTGGAACCGTTGGGAAACGGGCTTATTTGACCGCCTGCAGCCGGACGAAGAGCTTGCCGCCCGGTGTGGTATTGCGCGGGACGGTGACCACCACGGTGTCGAGCGCCGCTGTCGGGGAATCCTCCGTCACGTCCACCTTGGGCAGGGCATCTCCCCCACCGATGGTGGCGAAGTCATTCCAGCTACTCAGGTTGTCGGACCACTGGACCTTCAGGGTGGTATCGCTCTCCGACACATCGCTGCGCTTGAACGTTAGGACCAGGTTGTCGGTAGTAAGAGTTTGGGTCGGCAGGATGGAGGTGTTGCTGGCTCCCGCTCCGACCGGGACACCGCCCAGAACGTATTCGAGGAGGTTGCTGACGCCGTCGGCATCCGGGTCGTCATTGATGCCGTCGTTCACACCCGGGTTGAAGGGATGACCCGAGGCCCAGGTGGCATAGCCGGCTGGCTCCGGACCCACGCGGATGCTACCGCTGCCGGTGATGAAGCCGGAGTCGGTGGCGGCGCTGTAGAGACCGTCGCCCTTGGGCAGACCGTTGATCTCAAGGGCTCCCACGCGGTCGGTGCCGCCGAAGTTCAGGTTGAGCTTGCCGTTCGTTCCGATGACGACGGCCGCGGTGTCGCTCAGGGCCGCTTGGCCGAGGGACAGCACGCCCTCGGTGACGGTGGTGGTGCCGGTGTAGGTTTGGGCACCATTGATCGTCCATGTGCCGGTGCCGTTCTTGGTGACCGGCAGGTTGACGGTGGTGCCGTTGGCGACCACGCCGTTGATCACGCCGTTGCCGGGGCCGGCGAGGATCAGCGCGCGGTTGGTGACATTGGCAGTCACAAGCGGGGTGTTGATGGTGAAGGTTCCGGCGTCCGAGTAGAGCGTGGTGGCACCGACACCGCTTCTCATCGTGATCTGGTTGGTCACCGTCAGCGTGTTGTCTCCCGAGAAGTTGCGCAACACGCCGGAGGCACTGTCAGTACCCGCACCGGAAGTCTGGATCTCGGCGAACGTGGGCGAAATGCCGCCGCTGAACCGAAGTTCGGGGAACTGGTTGTTTCCCGCGTTTCCGAATGCGAAGACGGTTTTCGACGCGGCTCCCAGCGCATTGCTGTGGGTCATGACGAGGATTCCGTCAGAAATGGTCGCCGTGCCGGTGAAGGTGCTATCCCCCGAGACCGTCCAGAGGCTGTCGTTGGTCTTGGTCAGGCTGAGCACATTAAGGCCGTCGGAGACGACACCGGTCAGAAGGTTGTTCTGGTGGGTGCCTGTGAGAACCAGCGTTTTCGCGGCGTTGCCGCTGCCGATGGTTGCCGAGCCGAGGGTGATGCCAGCGGTCGTGGGACTGAGGGTGGTGTTACCCCCGGCCCCGGCGGCCAGGTTCATGCTGGGGATGGTGATCCGGGGATCGCCCCCGCTGACGTCCGCACTGGCGGCGACGTTCAGCGTCACGGCAGAGATCGCGAAGTCCCCGAGCGTGTGGTTGACGCCGGGGCTGCCAGGCGTGCCGACGCCGGACAGGATGGTGCCGGTATTCCCGGCACCGATGGTGAACGGGTAGGCGGGAATGCCGGAGTTCGTCGCCAGATCGAGCTTCCCATTGGCGCCGGTGAATCTCACCAATCCTGTGATGTCGCCGAGCGCGGCGGAGGACTTCACGACCAAGGTGCCGTCGTTGATGACCTTCTCGCCGGTGAAATTGCTGGTTCCGGTGAGAGTCAGGGTGCCGGTGCCTTGTTTGAGCAACGAGCCGGTGCCAAGAATTGCATTCCCGAATGCATAGGCGTCCGAGCGGTTGAACGCGACGGTTCCATAGTTCTCGATGTCTCCGACGATGGAGCCGGTGGTGCCGCCCACTCCAATCTGGAGGGTTCCGGCGTTCACCAGGGTTCCTCCGGTATGGGTGGCGCTGTCGGCGAGGACGAGCGTGGCACTCCCCGCCTTGGTAAGCTTGCCTGCTCCCGTGATCTGCCCGGTGAGAGTCAGATTGACATCGGTCTGGATGACCGGGAGCCCGATAAGCGCGATCTGCGGGGAATCTACCGGAACAAAGGTGCCGGTGCCGATGGAGAGAAGGGCCCCGTTATCCAGCGTGATGTTCTTGGTGAAGGAGCCGGCGGTGTTGTTTTCGAACTGTAGCGTGCCAGCGGAACCGACCGTTACCGTGCCGCTGCCGGTGACGGTGCTGCGGGTGATGGACAGCGAGCCTTGTTCGACATTGATCGGGCCCGCCGCGGTGGCCATCGAATCGATGATGCCGATTCTGTTGTTGCCCAGCTTCGTGAGCGTGTGGCCGGCCAAATCGAGCAGGCCGTCTCCCGCGACGATCGGCCGTACGTCCCAGCGGTTGGAGCCGCCGATGGTGGCGTCGGCGGCGAGCGTGAGCGAGCCGAAGCCGGTCAGATGGTCCGTTCCGCTGTTGTTGACGATGACTCCGAACCCGTCGGTCCCCGTCCCGGAAATCACGGCGTGATAGTTGCGGCTGGCATTCAACGCTCCGTTGGTGTCGAGCGTGGCGCCTGCCGCGATGGTGATGGTGTTGCCATTGGCGCCGAGCGCTTGGTTGCCGGCGGCTTTCAAGACGCCTCCGTTCACGGCGATGGCACCGGTGAAGGTGTTCACGCCGCCCAGGGTGAGCGTGCCGCTGCCGCCCTTGGTCAATCCGGTCGAGCCGGTGATATGGTTCGCGGCGTCGCCGGTGAATTCATAGTTGCTGGCGCTGTTCACGGCGATCGAGCCGGGACTGAGCGCGCCGGTCAGCGCGACGGTGCCGGCTCCCGTGTCACCGAAGGTAACGGCATCCAACTGGAAGAACCTCTGGTCGCCCTCCAGCCAGTTGGGCGTGATATCCACGTCCCAGGCGGTCCCTGACGCCCCGGTCCAAGTGCGGGACGAGGAGCCAACCGCCAGGGTGATGATGCCGGGAGTGCTGTCGCTAAAAGTGACGCTGCGATAGTTGGTGGCGCCGCCCTCCAGGGTCAGATTCGCTATACCACCCGTGAGCGTCCCGGAGTAGGAGAGGACGGTGAAGGGAGCCGTGGAGGTGGGCGACTTGGAGAGGGTCACGGTATTGATACCGCCCAGGGTGAGATTCGCTCCAGTGCCCAGGCTGCCGGGAGTGGTGGGATCCGCCGAAAAAGTCGCGTCCTGAATGCTCAATGCTCCGGTGGCAGCGACTTCCCCGCCCAGCCTGGTGCCGACATCGAGCGAGAGGCTCCCGCCGATGGGACCGGAAGAAATGTTGGTGATGCCGCCGGTGAGATTGAGGGCACCGGTGAAGCCGGAAAGACTACCGGTGAGATTGAGCGTGCCCGCCTCGCTGCGGTTGACCGTGCCGCTTCCCGTCCATGCGCCGGAGAGGTTGGTGGTGACGTTCGGGTCAAGGGAGTGGGTGCCGTTGAACGCGATGGAGGAAGCGACATCGACGATGCCGCTGCGAGGCGACAGCTTCGAGGTCCCGTTCATCACGATGGCACGGGTGATGTTCATCGTGCCGGAATTCTTGAAGATCCCCAGGACCGTCGAGCCGTTCATTGTGATGTTGCCGGGTCCCCCCACGATCAATGGCTGGCTGGAGCCGGCGTTGAATTTGAGATTCCCTTCGTCGATGACCAGGTTTCCGGCACCGGACACCGTGACGGCGGCGAAATTCAGTTGGCCGGTTCCTTTCTTGACGAGGTTGGCATTGAGCAGGAGCGATCCGCTGGGAGCGGCACCCGCGCTGTCACTGGTGCCGCGGATAAAGACGCCGTTGTCCGTGTTGGCGGTGCCTCCTACCGACCAGTTCTGGTTCGCGGATACGTTGTAGTTGCCGCGCAGGGTCAGGACGTTCGTGCTTCCCGTCAGAGCCCCGTTCGCAACGACGCCGCCACCGATGATCAGCGTGCTCGTGGTGGTATTAAGGGTGAACGCGCTGGTGCGGGTCCCGGTGGTGCCGAAGGTGAGCGAGCCGATGGTGCGGTCCGTGCCGTTGAGGCTGCCGACGCCGTTGTTCGTAGGGGGGTCGGAGATGGTGATGTTGACACCGCTGGCGGGGACGCTGGCGGGATTCCAGTTTCCGGTGTTTGTCCATGAAGGACCCGATGCTCCGGTCCAAGTGGACTGAGCGGCGAGCGGCAGGGTCATGGGCACGACCAAGCTCACGAGGCCGAGGCAATGGATGAGTCCCAGTTTGGGAGAGATCGGATGGGTCACAGGTTTCAATGGGTTGGATTTCAGTGGGGAGAGGAGCCCGGAAATCATCAGATCTCTCCGGGAAGAAGCCCCCCACCGTCCAAGAGGCGATTCCGCCGCTCCCAACCCGACAGAAACTTTTCGGCGGGCGTCAAAAATCTGTCATACGACTTCGCCTACGGCCCAATCATGGCCTCAGCTTCGCGTGCCAGGATCCGCACCACCGCCCACGCGAACCACGTGCCGATCGGAGGAAATCCAGCCTCGTCGATTTGCGCTTCCACCCGCTGCATCTCGGCCTTGGCTTTCTCCAGCTCGCCGCGGGCTTCCTTGGTCTCCCCCCGCTTGAAGCGGGCCATGGCCAGCACACAGCGGGCGGCGGATTCCCGGCTACCCGCCTTGTCCCTGATGGCGATGCATTTGTCAGCCTGCCGGATCGCTTCCTGAAACTCACCCTTCCGGTAGTGGAATAGCGCCAGCGAAAGCGCCTTCCACTCAGTCATGCCGACACTGCCGGCGCCGGATGGGCTATGCCGGCAGACTTCCGCGGAGCTCTCGAGCAGCTCAATGGTGCGGGCGTCCACCGGCAACAACAGGCAGGCTTTCAAGAGACGCTCTCCTTGGAGGCCGTTCTGGGCCGGCACATAGCGGTCGAGCATCTCGGCGCGGAGGTTCTCGTAGGCCTTTTGATCTCCGGCTTCCAAGTAGGTCGGCCCCGTCATCAGCAGGTCGACGGTCTCCAGCATCTTGGCGCGGTTGCCCAAGCGGGTGGCCTCATTCATCAGGCGGAAACAATCTGCCGCCTGCCGCCAACGGCCAAAGGTCGCATTCCAGCTTCCCAGCGACCGGAACACTTCCGCCGCTTCGGGTGAAACGTCGATCGACTCCACAGGATTTGCCCGCAACAGACGGTCGGCTTCGGCGGTTTTGCCCTCGCTCACCAGGAACACCGCCCGCGAGACATTCGCCCGGGCCTGGGCCTGACGCTTGAGGCGGGCTTGTTCGGCAAGCGCGTCCTTCTCTCGGAAATAAAGGGCAGTGGTGGTGCCAAGGCCGGCCACCAGCGACAGCAGCATGGCCACGCCGAGCACGCAGGCCGCGCGGTTCCGCTGGAAGAACTTCAGCATGAAGTACCCGCGGCTCGGCTTCCGTGCGATTACCGGCTCGTTCTGCAGGTAGCGCCGGATGTCCATGGCGAGGCTGTTTGCGGTCTGGTAGCGGCGATTCCGCTCCTTCTCCATGGCCTTGAAAACGATCCAATCGGGATCGCCTCGCAGGGTGTTCGCCCACTTCTCGCGCGTCCCGGGCAAGGTGTTTCCCTTGCCTTCTTCCGCAGCGAGCCGGGATGTCTCGGAAGGCAGCGGGGGATTGTCCTCGATCAGCGCGCGGCGCATTTCCGTGAGTCCGCTTTCCAACAGCTTCTCCGTGTCGAAGGGCGGCCTGCCAGCGAGCAGCTCGTAAAGCAAGGCACCCAGGCTGTAGATGTCCGCGCGGGTGTCGATGTCCATGCCGCCCATGTCGATCTGCTCCGGGCTCATGTAGGCCGGCGTGCCGATGAACTGGCCGAGCTGGGTCATCCCGGCGCGGCCGTGGAGCTGGCCCTGCATCGCCTTCGCGATGCCGAAGTCGATGACCTTCGGCACGTAGGTCCCGTCCAAGTTCTCGACGAGGATGTTGGACGGCTTGATGTCGCGATGGACGATGCCTTTCTGGTGGGCGTGTTGGATCGCCTGGCAGACTTTCAGGAAGAGTTCCAGCCGGGCGGGGATGTCGAGCTGCTCGGCCTCGCAGAAGGTGGTGATCCGGGCCCCGCGGACGAGTTCCATCACGAAGTAGGGCCGGCCGCTGGTCGTCTTCCCTGCATCCAGCACCCGCGCGATGTTCGGGTGCTCCATGATCTCCAAGGTCTGGCGCTCGATCTCGAAGCGGGACACGACTGACTCCGTGTCCATGCCGCTGCGGATGATCTTCAGCGCGACCGTGCGCACCATTCCGTCCTGCGCCGCTTCAAAGATTTCGCCGCCGCCGCCTTCGCCGATCTTCCGGAGCAGCGTGTAGCGGCCGATCGTGGCCCCTTCCTTTTCGCCGCTGCTGACAGCTTCTTCCCCGAGCGGAAACCCCACGTCCGGGAACTCATCGATGACTTCCTGCGCGAGCTCCGCGGTTCTCATCCGTCCTTCGAGAAAGAACGCGGATGAGGTGCCGGCCAGCTTGAGGAGATCCTCCATGCCTTCCCGTCCCCCGGGGTCGCCTTGGAAGGTACGCTCCAGGAACTCACGGCGCTGTGTCGGATCGGGGATCTGCAGGGCCGTTTCGAAGATCGCGTTCTCGATCGCCAGCGAGTCGGTCGCTTCTTCGGCTGGATCGATGATGTCTTTCATGATGGCGGGAAACCCGACGCCGGGAAGTCGTCGGTGACTTCAAGCGTTTCTTATTCTTGCGATAATCACGTCCAATAACCGACAAAAAGTTTGCCGGGAGTTTCGCATCCGGTAATCAGCGCTGGCCGCGGATCTCGCGGTAGAGCCAGGTTTTCGAGTACGCCCAGTAGCGCTCCACCGTCCGCTCGGTGACGCCCATTTCCTCAGCGACTTCCTGATTGGTAAGGCCGCCGAAGAACTTCAGCAGCACTACCTGAGCCCGGGGAGGATTCACCTTCTTCAGCTTCTCCAAGGCGGCGTTGACTTGGAGGGTGGGCTCGTCCTCGCCTTCGGCCTCGTTCTCGGCGTCGGTCATCGGGACGCGCTCGAGATCGCCGGCGTGCTTCGGGCGCTTCCGGCGTCGGGCCCGGTCGATGAGGATCCGCCGCATGGTCTCGGCGGCGGCGGTGAAGAAGTGGGCGGTGTTTTTCCAGCTCTGATCCCCGCTGGACCGCATCCGCAGCCACGCCTCGTGCGCGAGTGCGGTCGGCTGCAGGGTATTGCCCGGACGCTCGAAGGCCATCCGCTCCCCCGCCATGGCACGCAGGATCGGGTAGAGGCGACGGACGTCGTCCTCCGAGTAGTGCGAGAATTCCGCGTCCCCGTCCATGGATGAAAAGTAGTCATACAACTTCCGGCTTCAAGCCCTACCTACGGGGGCGTCGGGCTGGGTGGCTGAAAACCCCATCACCCCGGATTCGAAGAACGGGCAGGACAAACCGGTTGAATTCCTTTAACGTCCTCCCATGACCGCCCTCGAAATCGAGAAAGCCATCGAGCGCTTGCCCGAACCGGAGCAGCGGAAAATTGCCGAATGGTTCGAGGATCACCGTCTCATTGTTGCGGGCTCGGCTTTACTAGGGTCGATCTATGACGAGGAAGATGGCGGGGAGAGTCAACTTGTCGGCGAATGAACCGGGGTGAAGTGTGGCTCGCCGACCTTGGCTATGCAGGGAAAGTTCGACCGGTGCCGATCCTCAGTGTGGCGCCGGGCGATGAAGATCGCGCGTTGGTGACCTACGTGATCCGCACAACGAGCGTCCGCGGCACCGCGTATGAAGTGCCGCATACGGCGCGGGGAATGAAGCCGGGAGCTTTCGATGTCCAAGGATTGGGAACGACCGACTTCAGGCGCTTCATGCGGCCGCTGGGAAGCGTCGACGCGGAAACGATGAAGCGCATTGAGGAGCGTGTCAGGGCGTGGCTCTGCCTTTGATCATTTGGCGAGGCTTCCAAGCCGCGGCTTGGGGGGCCGCTGTATCGAATCAATCCCGCAGCACCGCCCGCAAGCGCGCAAACATCTGCGTGCTACCCGCGACGGATTCGTCCACTCGCAGCGTGATCTTTTCCAAGCTGCCATCGCCGATCGCCTCCGGCGGCCCGGCGAGACTCCATGCCCGCGAGGCCCACGAGTTCGCGGCGAGCGTCGATGAGATTTCGATCAGGAAATCCACGCCGCGTTCGATGGAATCGGCCCGCCGCACGAAGGAAAACTCCAGGTAGCGGTCGTCGGCTTCATCCTTCACGGCCATCTGCGGCGTGCGCGGTTCGCCGGAGACTGTAAAAAGATCCGACGAGTTCGGATGGCCGCCGGTGGCGTATTCCCACAGGTTCTTCATCCCGTCATGGTCGGGATCCCGGTCGGGATCCCGGTCGGCTCCTTCGAGTCCGTTTTCATCGATCCACGACTCCCATTGTTCCTGCGGGCTGACCTTTGGCACCACCCAGACATTGCGGAAGCGCACTGGGCCCGACGCCCCGCTGGTGTGCGCCTGGAGCAAGATCGGATGCAGTCCCGGGCTCTCCGCCAAGGACGCGCCGGTGGGGCCCGTGATCGCTACGTTGTCATGCACCAGCATCCCGTTCCAGCGGACGGTGACGCGGGCATGGGCGGTCTTCACGACGCCGTCCCAGCGCGCCGCGGTGAAATCGATGTCATAGCTTTGCCACCTCCCGGCTCCGAGGCTGGCATTCACATCGACCGGCTTTTGCAGGTAGATCGCGCCTGCCGAGTCCGTCTGCGGCGCTTGGGTGATGGGCGTGTTGAGGACTTGGAGTTCATAGCTGCGCTGAAGCTTCACGCCCGAGTTCCCTGCTTCCTGACCCGCACCGCCCGGCGGCGAGAGCCATTCAAGGTGGAGCTGGAAATCCCGGAAGCCGGTGATCGTCGAGATGTCGTTGGGCGAGGGATTGAGCGCCACTGCCATGGCACCGGCCGAGACCATCCACGAAGGGGCACCTCCATTCGCGTCGCGTTTCCAGTGATTCGCGAGCGAAGCCGCGGTGCCATCGAAAAGCACCGTCGCTCCGGGCGGCGGCGTGACGGGTGGTCCGCAGACATACAGGTGGTCCACGTTCGGGCCGGTCGCGAGCGTGGTGGTCAGGCGGATGGTGTTCATGCCCTCCACCAGATTGACGCTGAGTCCGTCGGTGTAGATCCACGTCGGCCATCCGCCCGATCCTCCAAAAGGAATGCCAGCATGAACCAGCTCCCCGTTCACTGTTAGAGAAAGCGGCCGGTTGGTGGTGGTGCCGTTCGCGTAGCGGAAGGAGATCCAATGCGGGCCCGCTTGCTCGGCCGGAATGGTCCACGTGACCGTCTCGCCAATCGTCGAGCCGTAGTCGGCGAAGCCGGTGCCGGTGTAGCCCGCGTGCTCGGTGTTAGAAATGGGCCCGACGCGCACGGCAGTCTCCGCCTCGTAGATCGCGGCATCCGCCGGAGGCACCGGCGAGTCCGGTTCCTCCGGGGCCACCATCGGCACGAAATCCGGTCCTACCGCCACCGGCAAAAGATTCAGCGTGTACCACGCCTCCGTCGCCCACGGCGCGACGTGCGCATCATTCATGAAGTCCTTCAGCCGCAGCGCGAGCACCCGGTCTTCCTTCAGCCCGGGGATCTTTACGAAGACCTTCCGCCGGTCTTGCGAAACATCGACGCGGGTCGCTGTTAGAGTTTCCACATCGCGCTTCGGTCCGCCATAGGTGGACTCGGGGACGTAGCGATACTGCTGCAGGACGTAGTTCGAGGGTTTCGCGGCGACCGAGTACGGCACCGGCTGCGTGAACTCGACGAGGAACCCATCGGCCCTCGCGCGGACGCTTTTCATCTCGAAGGTCTGCTTTCCATTCGGCCGCAGGCGCTGCAAGCCGGAGGTCGTGCTCTTCCAGTTCCCGTTTCCGCCGGCACCAAGGCCGCCGATGTAGAGCGAGCCATCCGGACCCCAGACGAGACGGTTCATGCCGGATTCAAGCCCTTGGGTGAATTGGAAGACCGCGCCCTGATACTCGCCGCGGACCTTTTCCATGAAGACCCGGTTTACGCCACCGTGGGTGAGCTCGGCGAAAAGCATCTGCCCGGCGAAGGTACCCGTCGGGATCAAGGTCGGCTCGGCCGGTGAATTCGAGATTTCACCGTGTGGCAACCACAGTGCCGGACGCGTGTAGGGCCGGGTATCGTCGGGGCTTTCACGATGTCCATAGTAGTTCCCGGGCTTCAAGTGATTGATCCGCGACGACGGGAGCCAGTCACCTTGGTTGTCGCCTGCGAAAAGCTCGCCGTCCAAGCCAAGGCCCATGCCATTCGGCGTCCGCAAGGCGCTCGCCACCGCTTGCCAGGTCCGCGCTACCGGATCGATTTTCAACAGCGATCCCGGCCCATCCGGCACCGGAAACGCGGGCTGCGATCCCGGCAGATACGCCGTGCTGCCATTGCGCAACGGCACCGACGTGGTCACCCACAGGAAGCCGTCCTTGCGGACGAGATTGAAGGTGAACTCGTGGTAGTTGAAGGACGCCGGCCAGCCGTGGGCGACCGCCTGGTATTCGTCCGCCACGTCATCGCCATCGAGGTCGATCAGCTTGGTGACTTCCTGCTTCTGCGTCACGTGGATGACGCCATCGATGACCCTGAGTCCGAGCGGCTCGCCGAGTCCTTCCGCGAAACGGTGCACTGTCACCGCAGCCGGATTGTCGAGGTGGTCGAGCAGATAGACCGCGCCCACGGAGTCCCACGTGGAAACCGCCAGCCGTCCATCCGGCAGGAAATCGAGGCCGCCCACCGCGGGCCTGAAACCCGCGGGCCGGAAGTTCACCAAGTCGAAGCTCGGATGGACGCCGACCAGAGGACGGCCATCGCCCGGGCCACCGGCGGTGCCGCCTTCGCCGTCCTGATAGTAGTAGTTTTTCAGCCCCGGCGAGGTGACATGCGTCTGCCCGTCCTCGGTCTGCAGCGCGCCAACCGGCACGGTTTCGAATGACGCGGCACCCGGCGGCTTCCATTCGAACAAGAGGCGCGACGAACCCGTGTTCTGATAGAAATCGACGTAGTAGCGGAAGCTTCCCGGCAGCAGGTTCAGCGTCGCGGTCGCGCTGTTCGAGCCGGGCCGGTCGTTGTCGATGACCAGCGCCGCGTCGTCGCCGAGGAACCACTTCGCGCCATCGTCGCTGGTGAGGCGGAATTCATACGTGCCGCCGGTGGCAATCGTCATGCGGCCCCAAGCATGGCCGGTGTAGTGCTCGGCCAGCGGGGTGCCATAGGTGCTCGCCCACGGGCCGGTGAAATCGATGGTGTCGAAATCCGCCGAGACAGTCGGCGTCTGCCCGTCCACCAGCACCGGCAGCTCGCGCATCTCCTCGCCGGTTTCGTAAAGCCACACGGTCACTCCCGGCTTCATGGCCGGTGTCTGCGCCATCGCACCGGCGAAGCAGAAGGCGAGGACCGCTCCAAATCGAATCAAGGAGTCCATGTGGTCTTAAGGGTTGCCTCGCCGCTCGCGGTGAAATCCAGGAAGGTCGCGCCGCCCTCCGCCCGCAATGCTGCTGCGCCACTCGAGGCGTGCTGGGCTTGGTAGCCGGTGCCATCGAGTTCCAGCGAGAGCCGGGTGCCTGCGGGCAGGCTGGTGATGGTGAATTGCCGCTGCAGCTTCACGCCGGGCATGGCCTCGGGGCGTTCTTCCACGCCGATGCGCTCGCCGCCCGGCAGCACCACGTCATAGCGGATCACGATGCCAGTGGTGCGGCCGATCAGCCGGTAGCCGCGCCAGTCGACTTTCGCGGCCACCGGATTGCCGCCGGTTTGGGCGCTCCACGCCCGGTAGTCACCGAATAGGGTCACGTCCGCGAGCGTGGCGGTGCTGCCCGTGGTATTCCGGCGGAAGCGGACCTTCACCGCGGGTCCGCTCACCTCGATCAATTTTTGGTGCCCGTCCGCCGCCGGGGCGTCTACCGACATCCACTGCTGCGCGGTCCACGTGGCGCCATTGTCCGCGGACACATCTACCAGCAGCCGGTTGTTCGCGCCCGGTGTCTGGTAGGCGAGGACCACGTGGTCGTGCTGGCGCAAATCGACTGCGGGGGAAGCGAGCATCGTCCCGGCGGCCGTGGAGAGACTCCATGACGAGGTGCCGGTGGAGATTCCGGAGGCCGTCCAGCCCGCGGGAATGCTTGCTTCACTGGTCGCGGAAAGCAGCAAGGCCTTGTTCTGCAAATGGTAGGTCGTCCCCGTGGTGGCCGAATTCTGCTGACCGAAATCGTAGACCTTGCCGCGGAAGTGGATTCCGCCGCTCCAGACCTTGTGCAGGGTGCCGTTGGCAGGATTGTAGGCCACCCACAGGTCCGGGCGGAGCGCGGCCACCAGCATCCGGGTCTTGTTCTCCAAGGTCAGCCGGAAGGCCCACGGATCGCGGCCGCGATCCGGACTTTCCTCCGCGAGGCAATTCGCCGCCAGCAGCGGAAGGAGCAACAGCCCCGCCCAAAACAAGGAAAACGGGGATCTGGACCGGGCAATCATGGGATGGTGGGAAAATTCGGCCGGAGGGTTCCGCGTCGCGGTGCGGAGCCCCCCGGCCTCTCTCTGGGACCCAAAGGACGGGAACGAACCCAAACATTCCCGCCCTATTTCCCCGAACTGGTTTCAGGCGATCCGGCGATGGGTGGCGAAGCCGACAAGTGCCGTGGAAAGGAAAGAAAGCGTGCGAGGGTTGATGGGTTTGGGTTCTGAACCGGGAAGCGAGTTTCCGGTGACCAAGCCGACAGTTATTTTCGCAGACCGGCTTTTTCCGCGGCGAGGGGACGTCTGCCGGTTGTTTACCGGCCAAGATAAACCTATGGTAGCCAAGCGACATTCCCTTCTTGACCTTTCGATGCCCGGATCGCCCGACCCCGGCTTTCGGCGGCATTTTCCCCAAACCCAAGATGAATCCTCTGTCCCGAGTCGCCGGCCTGGCCGGACTGCTCACCCTTCTTTGCACGCCTGAGCTTCGCTCCGAGGCGATGCTCCAGTATTTCAACACGGGCTGGGCGGAGGTCACCCGGAAGATGCCGGAACTGGCGGAGGCGGGCTACGATTCGCTGTGGCTGCCGCCGCCGACCAAGGGTTCGGGCGGGCTCTCGGTCGGCTACGACTGCTGGGACCGCTTCGATCTCGGGTCGAAGGACCAGCGCGGCAGCGTCCGCACTCGCTATGGGACGGAGGCGGAGCTGGTCGAGATGGTCCGCGTGGCGCACCGCTTCGGGATCCGGATCTACTTTGACAACGTGATGAATCACAACGCGTTCGACGTGCCTGGCTACAATGCCTTCACGCCGATCGACGTGTATCCTGGCTTCGTGCCGGAGGACTTCCACCTGCGCCGGACCGAGGACGGCTTTTACCGGAAGTGGGACAACACCCGCGATTGGAATGACGCGTGGCAGGTCCAGAACCTCGGGCTGGCCGATCTGATCGACATTGCGACCGAGCCCGGCACGACCAATTTCAACCACGGCTCCTACGAGGGCGACACGATCCCGAAGATCGAGTTCGTCCGCCAGCCGGGCAATCCGGAATACTACTGCTACGCCCCTTCCGGGCCGGGCCAGAAGCACGCGGCCGGGCAGGGGAACTACGTCGGCTTTGGCGCGGGCAATGGCATCACGCCGGCGTCGATCGCGGCGAACGCGTCCTTCTACTCGGAGCGGGTGGAAGATTTCCTCCACCGCGCGGCGCGCTGGCAGATCGACCGGACGAAGGCGGACGGCTTCCGGCTGGATGCGGTGAAGCACACGCCGGCGGACTTTTTCGGCGCGACCTACGGCGGCGACAAGGATTCGTCGAACTATGGCTACTCGGGCCAGATCCAGCAGCAGTTCAATCTGACCCGCGGCTTCGGCGACTGGAACAACCACCGCAATAGCGTCTTCAGCACCGAGATCCCGCGCGACGATGCGATGCTCTTCGGCGAGCACCTCGGCCAGCCACCGGCCTACAGCTCGTACATCGACTCCGGCATGCGGCTCGTCGACAACGACCTGCGCTCGAATCTGAACAACCTGTTAGGAAACCCCTCGTCCGGCATCAACGGCTACCAGAATGCAGGTGCCGGCGGCTTTACCGACAGCGTCACGGTGATGCACGCGCAGAGCCACGACAATGACTACGCCGCGCGCCGCGAGCTCCAGCATGCGATCTACTTCACCCGCTCCGGCATGGGCCTCGTCTATACCGACGGGAATTATCATGCGGAGACTCTTGGGGAGAGCGGCGGTGCCTTTCCACGCCATGCCAACACCGCCTTCCTCGGGCAGTGGGGCGATGCGCGCATTCCGAACCTGCTGAAGATTCACCGTGACTTCGCCCGCGGCTGGCAAAAGGGCCGCGAGGGCACGGGCGATCTGATCACCTACGAGCGCATCGACGACCGCGAATTCTCCGAGGGCAACCAGGCGCTAAAGGAGCGCAGGGGCGTGACAATGCTGATGGCGATCAACGACAATTACGCCAATGGCGTCGGCCTCACCGGTGGCACATCGTTTCCCACCACTGCGGGCACCGGTGCCGAGGACAGTCCCGACACCGGCGACGAGTATCTTTTCCAGTACGCCCGCGGCTACGGCAGTCAGGTTGGCTTCTACAAGTATGCCTCGGACCTGCATACCACGCTGGTGCCGGCGGGCAGCTACTTCGCCTTCGCCCCGCGCACGCCGGAGGAGTCGGACCTATGGAAAAACGCCGGTGGTTCGCCGATCACCATCTATCAAGGCGCGGACAAGGCCGGCACGGTGGAAGTCATCCGCCGCGATGGCTCGGATGGCGATGCCGCCTTCAATCCGAACGGACTGCCCGATGCGGATACCGACGACTATGCCTATCGTATTTCCGTCCCGCGGGTGACGAGTGCGAGCAACCTGCGCTTCGTGGTCCGCGCCGATGGCTCGGCTGAAAACATCCTGCTGCGGCTTGATGGAGGCATCGACCTCAATGGCACGCGCCCCGACGAAGGTGCGCCAGGAGCTACTGACGACGATCCATTCTACCGCGACCGCCGCCCGGGTTCATCGACGGATACGTTTCTCGGCTACGAGCAGCCGGTATTTGCCCATCGTCAGTTCGCGGAGAAGTTTGCGGCCAAGGATTCGAGCCGCAATCAGATCGGCTCCGCGGGGGCTGAGACCTACGCGAAAGTCGTCGGCACTCCAGGCTTCACGATCGCGAATGGACCCACGGGTGCGAATGACTTCGGCACCGATGGCGGTAACCAGGCATCCTTCCTTTATCACGACCCCGAAGCGGACGTGGGCGGTACGCCCGGTGGTGGTTGGCCCGGCGGCGTGGCGCCAAAGCAGTATGTGGAGAAGGCGTCCACCCTCTCACTGTGGGCGAAGCCCAATGGCGTCGGTGGTGGCTTCAAGATGTTCTTCTACTACACCACCGATGGCACGAATCCCGAGGGCGCGGGTGGTGGCGGTGCCGGCAGCACGCGGGTGGTGGAAATGAACTTCTCTCACAACGAGGGCGGCGACAACTGGTGGATGAGCGTCGACATCCCGAAGCCCGCCGCGGGAGCGACGCTCAAGTACAAGGTCGGCATCTACAAGGAGGGCGCCTCGAGCGTCTACCCGTCCGGCCCGCTCACGGTGGATCGCAAGAAGCGGATGATGTCGGTCTTCAAGATCGATGGCTTCAATGCCGGCACGATCGTCCACGCGCCGCACAATGACTACGGTGCCACCGAAACCGGTCTGGCCGAAGGCTTCCACGTCCTGCGGGCGCGGCCCTTCCTGAAGCGCAGCGGCAAGGCCTCGCTCTACAATACCTTCGTCCAGACGTTCTACTACGATGCTAGTAGCCCGGAAGGTCAGGTCGTATTTCCAGCTTCCAACGGCAGCACGGTCGGAGGAAGCGAATACGGCATGGTCGTTCGTGCTGACAACTCGACGACCGAGGTCTGGTACAAGATCGACGACGCCGATGCCTCGAACAACGACGCCACCACCGGGGCGTCGAATGGCAACGGTGCCTGGGTGCGCGCCTCGGAGGTCACCCCGAATGCCGCCGTGGTCCCCGCCGATCCCGATCACGGTCGCGAATTCCGCTTCAACTACGTCAACATCCCCGCCACCGGCAGCGCGACGATCCAGGTGCGCTTGAAGGAGCTGAGTTCCTCGGCCGACAACAACCTCGCCGACGGTGCCGGTCATTTCACCACGCTGACCCGTACCGTCAATGCCGCCGGGCCGGACTTGCGGATGTTCATCGCGTTTCCTCCCGCGGATGGCACCGGCATCGATGACAGCTATGTGCTGAAGGCCTACTTCTCGAAAGCTCTCGCCAATGGACTGAGCGAGGCACAGCTCAAGTCGCGCTTCCTCGTTCGCTTCGGTGCCGACGATGCTTGGCCGACCAGCGCTCAGATCCTCGACTCCACGGCGATCTCGATCGCTTATAACGAAACCGCGGACTACCACGCGCTGGCCTTCGCGTTGCCGAATCTCTACGATGGACGGCCGGAATTCCTCCATCGGGTTGAGGTCACGCATGATCGCCCCGATCCCTCCGCCGATCTCATCGCGACCCGCCGTGTGACTTCGTTGCCGAGCACCAAGCCACGGGTGACGATCCTCCAGCCGCAGGAATTCGACAGCAATGGCAAGCTGGTGGAAATCGTGCTGCCCGATGGTCCGGGAGCCGACTCGCTGGATTCCACCGTGCGGGTCGAGACGGACGTCCTCACCACGCAGGTGGATCTCGCGTTCGCCATCGGAAGCGGCGCTCTAACAGCCATCGATGCCGATCCGGGCACGGCGGGCATCCAGCCGGTGATCCAAGGTTCCAGCGCATTCTGGGATTTCACCTGGCATATCACCGCGCCGGGATCGTTCCGCCTCATCGCGACGGCCACCTCGCCCGGTGGCGTGAATACGGACAGCCGCAATGCGATGGTGATCTATCGGCAGCTCGTCGCGGAGAATCCGAATGATGCGGACGACGATGACGACGGGCTTTCCGACTTCGACGAGGGAACCATCACCCCCTTGCCGAATGGTTTCCCGACCGACGACCCACGCTACAAGCCGAATCCCGAGCAGTGGACGAACGGCGATATCCACATCCACCATGCCTACGGGAAATCCCATCCGCTGATGCCTGATAGCGATGGCGATGGTCTGCCGGATGGCCTGGAGGCCGGTTGGCGCACCGCCGCCGTGGCAACGAACATCGCCACCGACACGAATGCCGATGGGAAGCCGAACTTCATCGGCGACCTCGACCCGCCGTTTTTCAATACGCTCGACAATCTCGGCTCGGTGCCCGGCGTGAACAGCGCCAGCGAAGGCGGTGATCGCGCGAAGCGGCTCTTCGGCTCGACCACCGATCCGGGCAATCCGGACAGCGATGGCGACGGCTTGCCGGACGGCGTCGAGGATGCGAACGCGAACGGCTGGGTCGATGGCGACGGCGCATCGCTCGCTACGAACGCTGCTCCGGTCACCGACCGCAACTGGCCGAACGGCAAGATCGACAGCGGCGAGACGTGGCTCGAAACCGCCCCCACTGATGCCGACACCGACGACGACGGGCTTTCCGATGGCTCCGGCGAGGACAAGGACGCCGATGGCTTCATCACCGGTGACACCAATCACGACCGCACATGGCAGGCCGGGGAAATCTGGCTGGAAACGAATCCGCTGAAGGGTGATACCGATGGCGATGGCTTGCCGGATGGTTGGGAAGTGCGCTTCGGCCTGAACCCGCTCGACAGCGGCAGCGCGACCTTCGACGGATCTACGGCAAACGTCGTAAATGGCGGCTCGGGCGATCCCGATGGCGATGGACTTTCCAACACCCAGGAGCTTCTCGCCGGCACGGATCCGCGGGTGGATAACTCGGTGATCCTTGAGCCCGGCGAGGAGATCCTGATCGGCCCCGTCGGTGAGGACGACGCCATCGTTCACGGCAGCGTGACGAACCGCCAGGAGTTCACGGATTGGAAGAAGGAAGACCTCGTGGTGCTGGATGAGTTCGAAGGGGATGGATCCGGCAATCAAGGCGGCGACACCTACCTCGGCTACGATGGCTTCGATAGCTCGCGCGACTTGGTCGCCTTCTATGCCCGCGACGGCGGAGATACCTCGGTCGGTGGCACCGGTGACCTCTATTTCCGCGCCGACTTGCAGGATCTCAAGCCATACGCAGAGGAAGGAAACCTCGATCTCTACGTCGTCATCGACACTGGCAACCAGGCGGTTGGCGAGTACTCGCTGCCGGATCAGGTAGACACCGGCACGCTGATGCGCTGGGAAGCGGTCGTCGCCGTTTACGGATCTAACAACGGCGCGGTGTATGTGGACACGAATCCCGCGAGCAACTCGACGTCCACCAACGAGAACCTCACGCCGAGAGGTGTCGTGCGTCGCGATCAGACTACCCCCGGCGGATTCAAGAAGGCGTATTTCGATAGCAAGTTCGATGCGGTGGAGTTTTCCATCAGTCGCCAGGCTTTGCTTGATGCGGGTTGGCTCGGCGACCCGGGCAGCTTGAATTTCCAAGTCATCACCGTTCGGGATGGCACGCAGAATTCACCTGCCGGGGCAGGCGACATCGGCGGTCGCACCGATATACGCGACACGATCAACGACGACTGGCTCGCCGAGGACTACTGGCGCGAGCAAGGCTACATCGGCCAGAACAGCGAGCTGCGCACATGGTTCAACTACCACGGTCCCGACCGCGGCAAGCGCTCGAAGGTGATGATGCTCCTTCATGGAAACGACGCGATCCTCACCGCCTCTGAAATCCAGGCGAAGCTCAACAATGGTGCTGGCGCAGGTTACTACCGGCCGCTCGACGTCCATGAGGCCTATGGCGCGAAGCTAGGCCTGCACATCACGCCGACGCTCGCCTCGGCGATTGAATGGGCCTCCGTCGATCCCGCGGCGAACAAGCCATGGCGCGATGGACCGGCCTTCAACAACCGCCTCGCTGAACTCGCCGCGGACGGCACGGTGGAAATGCTTGGCACCACCTTCGCCGATGCTCCGCTGCCGTACTTCAGCCAGTCGTGGGTGAATGACAATGTCGCGCTCTCAAAGCGCACGCTGACCGCGATCTACGGCACCGCGCCGTCGGACAAGGCGTTCTGGATTCCGGAGCGCGTGATCGACGAGAGCGTCTTGTCGAAAGCTGCAGGTGCCGGATTCACCCACGTCTTCGCCGACCAGTTCCGCCACATCCTCGACCGCTTCGGCCGCCAGAGCGCCTTGCTCGATGATGGCTATCGCATCAACCGGATCAACGGGCTGAACACCATCGTCATCAACGACCAAGCGTCGGAGTTCCGCTTCCGCAACACCGACGGCGGGCTCGATGGCAGCCTTCGCCAGCTTGTCTCCCGCAAGGCGCGCAACGGCGAGCAGCACCAGCTTCTCGTCCTCCTCAGTGGCTGGGCGGATTTTTCTAACAAGGCGAATGCCGATGCCTACGATGCGAACGTCGCGTGGCTCGCCAGCCGGCCGTGGATCGAACTCGTGGGCCCTGACCAAGTGGCGCAGGGTGATGTCGATCTCTCGCTGCCTCCGGATGGCAGCGGCGACACCTTTGCCTCGCTGGAACGCGGCACCGTTTCCTTCCCGGCGAAAAAGGGTCCGCTGTGGATCGATCACAGCGCCGAGGGCAACTACGACTTCTGGTGGTTCGGCAGCGGCCAGGAGGAAAGCCTGCGCGACAAGGTCTTTGAGATCCGTCCCGGCGTGCCGGTGCCGTCGATCTTCGGCGTGCAGCATTTCAATGGCACCGGCACCGGCGTCGCGAAGAATGCATGGGACGCCGTGGCCTCGCAGCCCGACACGCCTCTCGGTCGTCTGGCGCGCGGCACCTATCACGCATCGAGCTACCTCGCCGGCTGGCACAATGAGGACAACGGCGACCTAAGGACTTACTCGACGGGTGCCTTCATCTATCCCGACGCGAGTTTCGACAATCTCGCCGGCTTCGCGAAGCAGGCCCAGTCACAGGCCCGCTTCGCCGCCGTCTATCAGGCAGTCGCAGCTTGGGCTGCCGCGCCGCCGGTGAATGCCGAGGCGGTGATGCTGGATGTCGATCTGGATGGAGAGGCCGAATACCTGCTGCGAAATAACCGCGTGTTCGCGCTCTTTGAAGCCATTGGTGGTCGTTGCACGGCCGCGTGGGCACGCGATGTGGGCACGGGTGCAGTCCGGCAGATGGTCGGCAATCCTCTTTCGTTCTCCGGCACCGAAACGGAGTTCGAAGGTGCCGCGAACCAGAACCCGGACGGCAGCGTGCTCGCCCGGCGCACCTCGGCTTTCAAGGATTGGTGGGCGGTCGGAAGTGGTGGCACGAACCAGTTCGTCAACGCGCTCTACACCGTGGCCCCGGCAGCTTCCGGCACCGGCTGGACCTTCATTTCGCCTGCCGGCGCGATCACGAAGACGATCACGCTCGGAAGTGCCAGCGACACGCTCGTCGCCGACTACGTGCTCGGCGGTGGCTATACCAAGCTGTTCGTTCGCTCCGGCCTCTCGCCCGATCTGGACAGCCTGATCACCGGCGGGCAGGAGGGCCTTGCAACGGAGATCAGTCTGCCCGAGGTGATGGTTGCGACCGGCATGTCAGGTGCCCTTTCGCTTGCCACGATGAAGCTCACTTCGGACGTCACATGCCAGCCCACGGCGACCGATGACGACTTCGGAAACCAGGATGCGATCCCCATGCGCAATCAGGCGCACGTGCATCAGGTGGAGGTCGAGAGCCAAAGTACGACATTCACCGTAGGTCTGGCCCTGTCGACCATCACCGTGGACGGAGATCTCGACGGCTTGCCGACCTCGTGGGAGGCGGCGAACGGCCTCAACGACACCGACGCGACCGGCGACAATGGCGCGGCGGGGGATCCGGATAACGATGGTGTCCCGAATTTGGACGAGTGGCTGGTGGGACTCAATCCGCAGCTAGCCGATCTTTCGGCCTTCCCGAAGCTCGGCATCGGTAAGATCGCCGGCGGCTATCGCCTGAGCTTTCCGACGCTACCGGACCGGCGCTATCAGCTCCAGGTTTCCGAGACGCTCGCCGGCTGGTCGAATTCGGGCGCGCCCGTCAGCACCGCCGGAGCGGTGGGCCCCGGCACGCTGGAAATCGACGACTCCACCGCTTTGCCCAAGCGCTTCTACCGCATGGTGATTTCCCCCGTTCCCGCTCCTTGATCCGCATGAAAGTCTTGCTCTTCTTACTGATGGGATCGGTGCTCCGGGCCGCGCCGGCAAACGTGTGGCACCTGCCGTCGAAGAACGAATCGCAGATCGCCAAGACGATGCGTGACCCAGTCTATGAGATCAAGGCGACCGATGCCACAATCTATCAGGGCTTCTTCAAGAACAATGGCGCGGGAGGTGACCAGAACGGTGGCACGCTCTTCTATCGCACTGTGCCGCGCGGTGGGTCGGCGGGCGCGTGGCAGCCGGTGATGCTTGGATTCCACTCGAATTTTCCGGGCGGTGGAGATGATGTGAACCAATACTGGAAGGCGGTCATTCCCACCACCGGCATCGCGGCTACCGATGTGATCGAGTACTACATCCGTGCGACTTTCGCCGGCGGGGCACCGGAGACCACCTACGTCTATGGACTCGATGACGATTCGGAAGTAACGACCACCGAGTCAGTCGCGCAGGCCTCACCCTTCTCGATCCGCAACCGTCCGGGCTGGATCTTCCACGCGAATAACCGGACCATCGCCGGCAACGACATCCAGGTCCGCACGAAGACCGGCTACATCGGACCTGACAATTCGCCTGCCTCGCGATGGGCGACGGCGGGTGCGGTGTATTACACAACCGATGGCACCACACCCGGTGGCGCGCTCGGCGTGGCCAGCGGCACCAGCAGTGCGGTGGCGATGATCTTCGATGGCACCGATGGCGATCCCAGCGGCAATGGCAACGCGGCATTGTGGCGGGGCACCTTGCCGAACGTAATCAATGGCCTGCCGCTCGGCGCGCAGGTGAAGTACAAGATGGGCCTGTGGAACCCGGCGACGAATGACGAGAAGTTCGCCGACCACCTTGCCGGCACCGGCAACGCGATCTTTGTCTATCAAAACGGCGTGGTCGGGCAGCCGACACTCACGATCAACGGGCTCAATGGGAACTACACGACGACCAAACTGTTCGTCGATGAGATCGCCAGTGACTCGATCCCGCTGAGCATTTCCTTCCAGCCCGGCGAAGATGTCACTGCCGCGGAAATCTATACGAACCTCAACCGAAGAGACCGCGCGGACCTCGACGCGAATGGTGACGGCTATCCCGATGGTGTCAGCGTGCCGGATGGGTCGACGCTCGTTGCGGGGGACGATGCGCATTACTTCAAGGCCTACACGATGACGTCCGCGGGTGCGGGCACCTACACGGTGAGCTTGCCGGCGGAAAGGACGGGTGCCTACCGGCTCACCGCGCGGTGGAAGGTTTCCGGCGATCCGAACTGGCGCTGGTACACGAATGGCGGCGCGAACCGCCGTGATCATGCGATCACGGTATCGCCGAAGGATGCCCGGGACATCTCCCTTTATGAGATCAACGTGCTGAACATCGAGGCCACGGGCGACACCTTCGAAACGCGCTCGACGATCGAGGATATGCACAACGCCGCCGGCGCGCCGCACAACGGAAGCAACCGCTGGGATCTCGACTACCTCAAGGGACTCGGCGCGAACTGGCTGTGGTTCCAGCCGATTCATCCCCCGGCGCGCGATGGTCGAGAGCCCTTCGGCGGCTGGGGCAGCGGCAATCCGCCCTACGAACCCGGCAGCCCTTATGCGGTGAAGAACTTCTTCGAGGTCAGCCCGATCTTCACGAAGAACTTCAGCGGCAGCCCTTTCAGCAATACTGATCTACTCAATCAGACCAACCGCGATGCCGCGATGACGGCGTGGCAGAATTTCGTCTCGGCGGCCGATGGCAAGGCGGTCGGCATCATGCTGGATGCGCCTTTTAATCACACCGCCTACGACATCGAACTCGCCGACGCCGGTGTGGAGTTGTTCCAGCCCGACGGCCAGACATGGAGCGAGACCAACGAGATCCGCAATCGCGAGGCACGTTTCTTTTCCGCCGCGGGGAACTACGGCAACCGGGCCTCCAGCGCGGCGACCATCGCGGCGGGACCGGACCGCTTCGACTTCGGCAAGTGGAATGATGTGAAGGACGTCTTCTTCGGCCGCTACGATGCGTTGGTGGAAACGGACAACGATCCCGAGCGATCGAGCCACACCAGCGAGGGTGACTGGCTAGACGCTGCCGATGCTGACTGGACGGCGAACGACTTCGTGCAGGGCGGCGAGCAAAGGAACGTGACGCACCGTGTGTGGCAGTACTTTGCCCGCTACGGCACTCATTGGCTGGAAAAAACCCGGCCTGCCGGACAGAACCGCAACAGCTCGACCGAGCCCGGTCTAACAACAGCGCAGCGTTACGCGTGGGACGCGCGCGGGATCGATGGCCTGCGCTGCGACTTCGGCCAAGGCCTGCCACCGCAGTGCTGGGAATATATCATCAACGTCGCGCGCTCGAAGAAGTGGAACTTCGTGATGATGAGCGAATCGCTCGACGGCGGAGCGGTCACGTATCGCTCGAACCGCCACTTCGACATCCTCAACGAGAACATCGTCTTCCCGCTGGCGAGCGCCTCCACCAAGAGCGACTACCGCAACATCTTCGAAGGCCGTCGCAACGCCTATGGCCAGGGGCTGGTACTGATCAACAACGTCTCGCACGACGAGGCGAACTACAGCGACCCGTGGGAAGCGCTGATCCGCTTCAGCGTGGCGGGTTCGATGGATGGCGTGCCGATGATCTTCCCCGGCCAAGAGCTCGGGATTTCCGCGACGTATGGCTACAACCACTACGAGCTGAACTTCGGGAAGCAGATCCCGCACTTCAAGCGGTTCAACTCGATGCAGCCGATCTGGAACGATGCGAATTTCGGCAACGACCAGCTTTACCCGGTCTATGCCGGCATGGGTGCCGCGCGCGCCGCGAGCCCGGCACTCCGTGCGTCGAACCGCTGGTTCCTCGATGGCGACGGCAACAACGCGAAGATCCACGCGATCGCGAAGTACGAGGCCGCCAATGCTTCACCGGCCTTCAGCGATGTGGTGGTGGCCTTTGCCAGTCTCGACCGCGGCAATAACCAGCAGGACAACTTCAAGGTGCCATCGGGACTCGCGCCACTGCTCGGCATCAAGGATGGCCGCACTTACAACGTGAAGAACAAGGCGGCCTATCTCAACGCCGGCATCGGCATGAGCGGCCGCCGCGATACCTGGCAGTGGGGCGCGGGCTACACTGGCGCGCAGTTGAAGAACAACGGTTTCTTCGTCGCGCTCAACAAGGTGCCAACGATGGACACGTCCGCCAATGCGAACGATGCGGCGTGGAACCAACGCCCCTTCGAGGCGCAGTACCTGAAGCTCTACGACGTCACCCCGCCGCCATCTCCCGCGCCGCTTGCGAACTACTATGATATTGGTAGTTCGGGCACCTTCACGTGGGTTTCCAATGCGGGGCCGGACGACAACGTCACCTCATGGCTGGTGGAAGTGTCCGACGGCGATGGCGACTCGGTCTCCTCGGCCACCGTCACCGCCGCTCAATACACTTTCAGTGGCACACCGGGAGAGATCTACCGCGCCCGGATCACCGCGATCAGCGCGGCCACCATTTCCTCCACCTCTCCCGGCCAAAGCGATGGCGGAGCGCCGAATCCCGGTTCGACGACCTCGGCCATCCAGCTCCTCTCCGCCGCGGGTGATCAGGACGGCGACGGTGAAAGTAATGCCGACGAGCAGGCCGCAGGCACGAATCCGCTCAGTCCGTTGTCGGTGTTCCGGGTGACCAGCGTTTCGCGGAACGGCGGGAACGTGGGGGTGACTTTCTCCAGCGTGGCGGGCCTGACCTATCAGGTCGAAACGAGCACCTTGTTAGAGGCCGGTTCGTGGTCGGACACGGGTGATCCACTTGAAGCCACGGGTGCGAGTTCCACGATCTCTGTCCCTGTCAGCGGCGGGCGGCGGTTCTATCGCGTGCGGGTCGAGGAGGTAGGTCCGTAGTGCTGGAACGCCTCCTTTGCACTGAGATCAACGTAGCCTTCCAGCGATCCGCCATGGCCGGCGAAATAGTCGTGCTGCGAGGCATGGGCGCGAAAGGCGTCAAGGCGTTGCGAGCGGTGAGGGCTGCCATCGATAGTTAGATCGGCGGGATCGTCGCGGTTTAACATGCCGGGCAAGGGATGGCCATCCTGCCAGGCGTGGATCGTGAGGATGTCGTGCTTCCCCTCCGATGCGAGCAAGACCGCGCTCCGGACGAGCAGGTGCGCCGGGTGCCAGTATTCGCCACCACTGCCGTGGGTGATGAGCAGCGTGGGACGGTGTTTCTCTAACAAACCCCGCAGCTTTGCCGCCAAGTCGAGTGGCGAAACGTCCGGCGCAAAAGTGCGATGCTCCAGGCCGAGCGGATCCACATGGTCGAGAAACTCGACGGATGTCGCGCCGAGCGCGGCCGCTGACGCTCGCAACTCCGCCTCGCGAATCCGTCCCAGTTCCTCGCGGCTCATCCCGCCGGTGATGCCGCCTTCACCGCGGGTCAGGCAGATGAGGTGGAAGGGGACTCCCCGTGCAGCGAGTTCGCACAGCAGGCAGGAGGCGAAGAGCTCGTCATCCGGATGAGCGAAGACGGCGATGACCGGTCCCCCGGCTTCCAGCAGATGGTCGAGCGTCACCGGCCGCGGTGCCCGTGGTGGCCGCAAGGGGCGCAGGAGCTGGAGCCAGCGCTTGCGGTAGAAGAGCGGGTCGGTGAGGCGCTGGGAAAGCTTGCTCCACATGACGTGACGACTTAGATCGGCCGGCCGAGGAAATCCTGCACGATCTCGACCAACCGCACGGCAAAGTGTTCAGGCGCGAAGCGCGCGACGTTCTCCCGCAGTGACCGCCGCAGCGGCTCGTGGGATTCCGGCTGATTCAGCACGGCGAGGATCTTCCCGGCGGCATCGGCGGGATTCTGGTAAACGAGCGATTCGTTGGCGGCGATCTCCGCGGATCCGCCTTCGGCCGGCACGAACGGAATCAACCCGGCTGCGGCCATTTCGGCGACCGCGATGCCAAATGCCTCGACCCGGCAGGCGTGGAGGCCGAACGAACGCGATGCAAACAGGGCGGTCTTTTCCTGCGGACCGAGGAAGCCGGGTGTGCGGACCCATTCGCCACGTTCGGCGACCATCTGGCGGATGCGCCGTGAGTAGCAGTCATCGCCGAACCCGCCTAGCAGATCGAGCGTCGCGGGCCGGCCAGCAGCCCGAACCCGGTCGAGAATGGCGATGATCGCTTCGATCTCCTTCTCCGGCGCGATGCGATTCATCGCGACGAAGCTGAACGGCTCGCGGTCGGCGGCTTCCGGCCCGGCAGGGGTGGACGGCGGATAGAGCACGGGAGCACGGTCCAGCGGGAAATGCTCGCGGAGGCGGGCGGCGGTCCACTTGGAATTCGCGACCACGAGATCGTCCGCTGCGAGGGTCGGCTCGTCGTGGCGACGGGCGAGGTGCTCGCCGATGGAGAGGTAGGCCTGCCGCACGAAGGACGGCCGGTGGTGTGCTTGGCCGGTGGCGGTCGGGTAGAGTGCCAGCCGGCATTTCTCGTCGAAGCTGAAGTCGCCGATGAGCTGGATCGCGCGCTGGCCGAAGTGGATCGGGTTGTAGGCGCTAATACAGGCGTCGAATTTCTCCCCCAGCGTGCGGCAGAAGCGCTCGAACCACGCCCGTTGCCAGAAGGCCAGCACGGTCCCGGAATTCACGCCGGGCAGCCGCGGCGCTTGGAGCAGGGTGACCTTGTCCGGGAAAACGCGGGTGCCGTAGGTCGCATTCAGGTCCTCCCAATCGACCGGCGAAGCGGTGGTGAAGGTCACTCGTGCGCGATCCTGCAGGGCATGCAGCGTCCACATGGCAGTCGCTTCGGAACCGCCGCGGCCCATCCACGGATGAGCGATCAGGATTTCAGGCTGGAGGGGGTTGGCCATCGGTCCGTCTCACTGGTCGCGGGTGCCCGGCGGCCCCGTGCCGTCCAGCGTGGAAATCCATTGCATGGGGGAAGATGAAGGGATGGGGTTGGAGGTTGTCGAACTTTTACCGCCCCGGCTGTGCCATCGCGTCCCATCCCCCGAAGGGGTAAGGTGTGGAACAAAACCCGGGCGGTTTTCCTCTCATACCTCATGAAGTCCCTCCTCTTCGCCGGTTTGCTGCTGCCCATTCATGCGCGGCCCATGGAAAAGCTGGACCGGGGGCTGGTCGCGGTGCGCCAGGCGGACGGCTCGGTCTACACTGGCTGGCGCTTGCTTGGCGACGATCCCGCGGGCGCTGCTTTCAATCTGTATCGCCGGGTGGGAGGGAAGGACGAGCGGGTGAATCAGGAGCCTCTGAAGGGCGCGACCAACCTGATCGACCGCGGTGCCGGAAAGGCGGAGGCCTACGTCATTCGTCCGATCGTGGACGGCAAGGAAGGCACCTCCACGAAGCCCGCGAAGGTGCTGGAGAAGAACTTCATCGAGATCCCAATCCAGCCGATCCCGGACTACCGGCCGCACGACGCCTCCGCCGCGGACCTCGATGGCGATGGCGAATACGAGATCATCTTGCACCAGGCCTCCCGCGGGCGGGACAATTCTTTCAACGGCATCACCGGCTCGCCGGTGCTCGATGCCTACAAGCTCGATGGCACCCGGCTCTGGCGGATCGACCTGGGCATCAATATCCGCGAGGGCGAGCACTACACCCAGTTCATGGTCTATGACCTGGACGGCGATGGCCGTGCGGAATTGGCGTGCAAGACGGCCGATGGCACGAAGGACGGCACCGGAAAGGTCATCGGCGACGCGTCCAAGGATTGGCGGAACAAGGAGGAGGGAACCCAGCGCTTCGGCCGCATTCTTTCCGGTCCGGAGTTCCTCACCGTCTTCGACGGGAAAACCGGGGCCGCGCTCAAGACCGTCGATTTCATCCCCGGCCGCGACCCGATCGATGGCTGGGGCGGCATCGGCGGAAACGGCGGGAACGACAGCTATGGCAACCGCTGCGACCGCTTTCTCGCCTGTGTCGCCTGCCTAGATGGAAAGCACCCGAGCCTCGTGATGTCGCGCGGCGTTTATGGCCGCACGGTATTGGCCGCGTGGGATTGGCAGAATGGTGAGCTGACCTCGCGCTGGGTTTTCGACAGCGGGGTCAGCCGGCCGCCGTTCGAGAAGGCCTCGCCCTTCTCCGGCATGGGCGGCCACGCGTTGTCGGTCGCGGATGTCGATGACGACGGCAAGGACGAGATCGTCTATCAGGCGATGACCGTGGACGACAATGGCCAAGGCCTCTACTCGACCGGACGCCGCCATGGCGACGCGATCCACGTCGGCGACTTCGACCCCGAACGGCCCGGTAAGGAGCTTTATCTCGTCACGGAGAACGAGGAAGAAACGGTCAGTTTGAAAACGCCCGGCGCGGGCCTGCACGATGCCCGCAGCGGCAGCAGCTTGTGGAGTCACAGTCCCGGTGAGGACATCAGCGATGGGGTCGTGGCGGATATTGACCCCCGCCATCCCGGTGCTGAGGTGTGGGGTGGCCCCGGCGGCTTGCGGACGATCCGCGGCAAGGAAATCGGCCCGTGTCCACGTGGCTCTGATTGGGTTATCTGGTGGGATGGCGACCTGCTGAGGGAGATCTACGACCGCTCTGCCATTTTCAAATGGCGCTGGGAAGAGGGACGTGAGGAACGGCTCTTCACCGCCGAGATGCCGGGCGGACGTGGCCGCAATGCTGGCTTCCGTCCGAATCTGGCTGCGGACTTGATCGGCGACTGGCGCGAGGAGCTGCTGCTGCCTGCCCCCGATGGTAAGTCGCTACGCCTCTACACCACCACGATTTCCACCGAGCACCGGTTGGTGACGCTGATGCACGATCCTCAGTACCGGCTTTCCATCGCGTGGCAGAATGTCTCCTACAACAAGCCGCCGCATCCCTCGTTCTTCCTCGGACATGGGATGAAGGAATGACCTTCCCATCGTCCGTTAGGCCTGCCAGCGTCGGAGGAATCCATGGCATTCTCCGCCGCGCAGAAGCACCTTTTCTACACCGAGATCGCCAAGCTCCTCGAAGCCGGCTTCGGCATCCGTGAGGCGGGCCGGGCGATGCTCGACACGCGCTTGCCGGCGCTCCAGGCGGACCTGCTGCGCCGCATGGATGCCGACCTGGAGGCCGGCAAGTCGATCGCCGACTCCTTCGGCGCGGGCGTCATCACGCCACTGGAACGCAGCATCATCGGCGCGGGCGAACGTGGCGGCCGGATGGCTCCCGCGTTCCAGCATCTGGCGGACTACTTCGGCATGCTGGCGTCGGCCCGCCGGGAGGCCTTGGGCGCGATGGCGTATCCGGCATTCCTGCTGCACCTCGGGCTTTTCGTGGGCATCCTCGCTCCGGGCATGATGAGCCAGAAGGAGTTTCCCGAAATCCTGCGGGATTTCGTGCTCACCGTGCTGGCGCTCTACGCGGTGGGGTTTTTGCTGTGGCTCGGGTTGAAGGCCTTGCTGCGGAGTGCCTCGGGCAGCACCGCGCTGGACGGTTTCCTGCGGCGCATCCCGGTGCTTGGCGGTGCCCGGCGCGCGATGGCCATGGCGCGTTTCACCAAGGTCTATCACACCTGCCTGCTCGCCGGACTGTCGATGCACGAGACGGTGGAAACTTCCTGCGAAGCCTCCCACAGCGCGATCATCCGCAATGCGGGCAAGAAGCTTGCCCAAGCTCTCAAGGACGGCGGCCCGCTGGGGCCGACCATGATGTCCTGCGGTGCCTTTCCGTCCGCCTTCGCCCGTTCGTATGCGACGGCGGAGGAATCCGGCAGCCTCGACAAGGACCTCGCCCGCTGGGCCGCAGTCTATCAGGAAGACGCCGCCCGCGGCACGAAGACAGCCGCGGGTGTGGTCTCGAAGCTGGTCTATTTCGCGGTGCTGCTCTTCGTCGCGTGGACCATCATCAGCTCCTACGGCGGATACCTCCAGCAGATCGAGGATGTGTTGGAGTGAACCCGGCCTTCAGCCCAGTTCGTCGCTCCAAGTGGAAAGCAGGGATTCGAGCCCGCGGAGACCCTCCAAGGGAAAGACGTAGTAGTCTTCGTCGCCCGGGGAACTGCGCCGGTAGATCGCCTGCATCTTGCCGTTCTTGTCCTCAGCGGCGTGGAGGAGATGCACGGTCTTCTCCGGCTCGTGCAGCTCAGCCAGCAGCTTCACCGTCCGGATGCCGTGGTTGAAGCGTACCCCCATCCGAATCGCGAACGGTAATTTCACCACCGCTCCACTTCCATCCTCCGCGACCCGCGACGCCGTCGCGAACCAGTCCCGGACGACTCCAGGTGCGAGGCCGGACAGACCGATGTGGTTGACCGTGCGCCCGGGAAAGCGGTGGTCCGAAAACCGCAACCACACAACTTCGGGGCCGTCCTTTCGCCGGTGGAGGCTGACACGCACGCTCTGCTTTCCGTCGGGGGAGATTGATACCTCCGTCCACGGCTTGACCTCCTCTCCGTACAACAGGCCTTGGGCAATGTCCTTGAGCTTTGTCAGCATGAGATGAATGACTGCGCGTTCGCACCCCGGCATATCGGACCGGCTCCCGCGGCGCCACTACTTCCGCAGCCACTTCCACAGCGCCAGCACGATCATCGCGCCGACGGTGGCGGTGGCGATCGAGCCAAGCGACGGCAGCCAGTCGCCCGGATTGTTGTCCGGCAAGAAGCCGACGTTCTTGCCGATCCATCCGCCGAGCACGGCCCCGAGGATGCCGAGCACGATGGTCACCAGGCAGCCGCCTTTTTCCTCACCCGGGATCACTCGCCGGGCGATGGCTCCGGCGAAGAGCCCCAGCAGAATCCATCCGATGAAGTCTCCCATGCTTGGGCTGTTAGCAGATTCCGCGGGGCGATGCACCCTCAATTCCCGTTGAACTCCGGCTTGCCCGCCGCGCGCGGCTGGAGATCATGCGCACCGTGGAAAGTGCCAACGACCTGCCCGACCGCTTCGGCGCGATGTTCGTCAAGGAGCTGCGTCAGAACATGCGGCGCGCCAGCTTCGTCTATCCCTTCCTCGGCATCCAGGTGCTCGCGATTGTCGCGCTCATCATCGAGTTCCAGAACGACACCGGCTACTCCTACGAGAAGTACACCGGCATGCTCAATGTCGCCATGCTCGCCCAGTCGGGTCCCTTCTGGATCGGCGTCTCGGTGGTCTGTGCGATCATCATGCCGCTCGGCGGGCTGGTGCTGATGGGCCAGGAACTGGAGGAGGGAAATCACGAACTGCTGCTGCTGACCAAGCTCAACCGCTGGAAGGTGGTGCGCGGGAAGTTCTTCACCCTATGGGGCCTCTGCGTCCTCACCTTCATCTCGCTGCTGCCCTACGTCATCGTCCGCTACAATGTCGGTGCCATCGAGTTCGTCCGGGAAATCGCCTGCTCGCTGTCGGTGATCGGCCTGTCCGCCATGATGTGTGCCGGTGCGATCGGCGCTTCGTCATTCTCCGGGCTGCTCGCACGCATCGGCGTGATGGTGCTGTTCACCGGATCGATGATCCTCGGCGGCGGAATCCCGCTCGCCGCTTCCGCGAATGTCGGGCGAAACCCGGGCTGCGGCGTTTTCTATCACCTGAACGCGGTGGGCGTGGTGATCTGCTTTACCCTGCTCGGCTTGGCGCTCGCGCGCTCGCGGTTGCGGCTGGTGATCCACGCCTATGAGGTGAAGCCGAGCTACATGGTCATCGGCCTGCTGGTGTTCACGCCTTTCGTCATCGGCATGGCCACGGCGATGACCGGCGGGTTCGCCGGTTTCGTCGGACTCATCGGCATGGCGCTGGTCGGCATTTACGCCGACGCCACGCCGAAAGCTCCAGCCTGGGTGAAGCCGCCCGCACCGAATGTGCCGAGCGCCCCTCCACCCATGCCCGGCGCGGCGGGGTGAAAGGCATAAGGAGTGTCGACCTTCGGTCGACACGGCGTGGACCGAATCTCCACGCTCCTTAACGCGGCTGCGCCGCCTCAGCCATTCAGCTTCGCCAACGCCTTCGGCAGGAACACGCCGTCCTTGCGGATGACCTTGCCGTCGAAGCGGATCTCGCCGCCGCCGTAGTCCTTGCGCTGGATGTTGACCATGTCCCAGTGGACCTGCGAGCGGTTGCCGTTGTCCGCTTCCTCGTAGGCTTGGCCGGGCGTGAAGTGGAAGGAGCCGCCGATCTTCTCGTCGAAAAGGATATCGCGCATCGGGTGCTTGATCGCGGCGTTGTAGCCCAGCGCGAATTCGCCGATGTAGCGCGCACCCGGGTCGCTATCGAGGATCTTGTTGATCTCCTTCGTCTTTCCGGGCGACTCGGCCTTGATGACCTTGCCCTTTTCGAAGGTCAGCACGATCGAGTCGAAGGGAATGCCCTGATAGATCGTCGGCGCGTTGTAGGAAATGACGCCGTTCACCGAGTCCTTCACCGGTGCGGTGAAGACCTCACCATCCGGGATATTGTGCTCGCCGGCGCAGACGATGGCCGGGATGTCCTTGATCGAGAATTTCAGGTCGGTGCCCGGCCCGGTGATGTGGACCTGGTCGGTCGCATCCATCAGCTTCTTCAGCGCGGTCGCAGCAGGGACCAGCGCCTTGTAGTCCACGAGGCAGACGTTGAAGTAGAAGTCCTCGAAGGCCTCGGTGCTCATGCCCGCTTGCTGGGCCATCGAGGGCGTCGGCCAGCGCAGCACGCACCACTTGGTCTTCTTCACCCGCCAGTCGATCACCGGGCGCAGGTGCTTCATGGCGAGCTTCATGTTTGCCGCAGGCACGTCGCTGCTTTCGGCGATGTTGTGGCTTCCGCGCACGGCGATGTAGGCGTCCATGTCCTTCATCTCTGCCAGCAGGTGCTTCGACATCACCTGATACTGCGGATCCTCGGCGCCCTTGAGCATCTCGCGGGTCAACCGCGAGTTGTGGATGCGCAGGAACGGCAGCGCGCCCTTCGCTCGCGCCTCGCGGACCAGGGCGAGCCCGATCGACTCCGGCACGTCGTAGAGATCCAGGAGGATCTTCTCGCCCTTCTGCAGCGAGGTGGAATAGCGGACAAGCTGGCGGGCAAGCTGATCGATGCGGGCGTCGTGCATGAGTTAACCGCCTATCGGGCAGGAACTGAGCGGCCAAGTTCCAAATGAATGGCGGGTTGAGTTCTCCACGAAGTCGCACTAAATGATGGGAATGGAGGAAACGAAAAGGCGGTTCAACGGGGTGGGCGCGCTCCTCGCCTTCGTGGGTTGCTGGTTGATGACTCCCATGGGACCGCTGTCGTTACTGGGAGCCGTCGCTCCGTTTTTACTCGCCGTCTATTTCTGGCGCCGGAGCAAGGGATGGGCCTTGGTTTTCGGCTTGGCGAATCCGCTGGTGCTAACGGCGCTGCTGGCGATGGGCAGCTACTTCCGTGGCACGGCGACGCTCAATTTCCACGGCTTGCCCGGCCCTCAAGCCTTTAATCTGGACCGGCAGACAATGCTGCCCAAGAGGGGTGGCGGATGCGTGGTAGATGGCAGCGAGTGGCTGGGCGACGATTGGCGCAATTTCGTCCTACGGAGCTGTGTAGCGGTGTTCGGCCCGATGAAAGGATCACCGTCGGGCCCATATCCGGAAGAGCCTGCTTTGACCGGTCTATGGACCGAAGCGGAGTGGGTGAAAGTGGCCGATCTCAGGAACGGACAGATTTCCGTGGGTGGGAAGTCGCGGGCTGTTCCAAGCGGAGCGCGTTTGCTCGAAGCCTATGCGCCATGGGCGGAGGAGGAGCAAGCGAGTCCTCCGGATGTCCTGTGGGATGACGAGGACACAGCGGTGCGGCTTCAGGCAAAGGACTTTGGCGCCGGGGCCTTCGCGGTGCGCATTGGCACCCGCTTCTACAGTCGGTCGGAGGAGACGACGGTCCTCTTTGCGGGGGAACCGGCAAGAGTCGTCGGCTATTTCTGGCCAAAGGGAATACGTCCTGCCGGCCACCGCATCCCGCCGGTTAGACCCGGAACATGATCTGGAAACGGCAATTCAATCCAAAGCCTCCACCTTCAGTCCATAGGGAATGAAGCGGGTGAAGTCGTCGTGGTTCCGCGTGGCGAGGCTGGCTCCGGATGCCATGGCGCTCGCGGCGATCATGCAATCCGTGTGCAAGCCCCGTCGGCGGCCGCCGAGATTAAAGAGCCGGGCAGCCTCCTCGCCATCGCGCCACGTGAAGTCCGCGATGCGCCCTCCCAGCACCGCAAACGCGGCGTCCTTTTGCTCGCGCGAAAGCGGCCCGTTGCAGAACTCCGACCAAGCGATGGCACACGTGCTGATCTCGCGGCCGTCCGCCAGCCACTGACGCATTCGCCGCCCGCCGTCGGAGCCCATGGTCACCAGTTCGACCAGGAAATTCGTGTCGAGGTGGATCATGCTTCCCACCAGTAACGCTTGGCTTCCCGCTCCTCACGGATGGCTGACTTGAAGGCCTCGCCTTCGGCCACCTTCAGTCCGCCGCCATCCTGTAGCCAGTCCAGCGCGGCCAAGGGCGACGGCCGCTGATCCTCGCGGTCGGCTTCTTCCTTCAGACGGCGCACGGCACGGCGCATGACCTCCGCCTTGGAAGTGGACCAACGCTTTGCCAACTCATCGAGCAAGCCGAGCGTGACGGTATCCAGCGACATGCTGGTCCGCACCAAGCGAGGGTAATGCGAACTCATGTGGTAACAAATGACCACACGTTAGCATCACGTCAAGGCTGCTTTTGGCACTTGGAACTTCTCACCTGGCACTTTGTCTTCCGGCATGCGCCTCGGCATTCTCGGCTCCGGTTCCGGTTCAAACATGCAAGCGATCCTCGATGCGATCGCGGCGGGCACTTTGGACGCCGACATCGCGCTGGTGCTTTCCGACAATCCCGAAGGCTACATTCTTGAGCGAGCGAAGAAGGCCGGGATCCCTACCGGGCTGATCGACTGTCGCGGCTTCAGGACGAAGTTTCCCGAGGAAGCCCAGGCCGAAACGGTCGCCGCCTTGAAAGCCGCGGGGGTGGACCTGATCTGCCTGGCTGGCTTCATGCGGCTGGTGAAGGCCCCGCTGCTGGAGGCCTTCCCGAATCGCATCCTCAATATCCATCCGGCGCTTTTGCCGGCCTTTCCCGGTGTGGCCGCTTGGAAGCAAGCCATCGAGGCCAAGGCCACTGAGTCCGGCTGTTCCGTCCACTTTGTCGATGGTGGCATGGACACCGGCCCGGTCATCCTCCAGGCGAAGGTGCCGGTCTTCCCGGATGACACCGCGGAGACGCTCCACCAGCGCATCCAAGTGGAGGAACACCGGCTCTATCCGGAAGCGATCCGCAAGGTAGCGGCCGCCCTTTAATCACGGCGGCGGCGGAAGCCGAGCAGGCCTGCGAACAGCAGCGCCGCGAAGGTCGAGGGCTCGGGGATGGTTGCAACCCCCGACTGGATGGTGCTGACCGTGGTGGCTGTCCCGCCGATGATCGATTTGCCGGGAATCGACACCTGTTCCTGCGTCGCCCCTGCACCGAACCCGGCGGCACCGGTATAACCACCCATTCTCGTGTAGATGAAGATGTTGGCGTTCGGAGCGGTATTCTGCGGGAAGAAGCTTTTCGGCACGAACACGAAAACGTCGCCGCCGCCGCTGCCGGAGGACAGCGTTGCGTCAAGCATCACGAAATTCTGCTGGCCGGAGGGATTCATGTCGAACTCGGGCACGCCGAGCGCGGTCATCGTCGCCGAGAGTGACGATGGCAGCGGATTGGGGTCCGTCGTTCCGCCGATCCAGATCTTCAAATCGTCCAGCGACAAGTAGCGGTCGGTGGCGTTGTTCGACTCGTTGATGTCGATGACGAAGATGTAGCTGCTCTGCGAGGCGTCTTGGACGAGTTCGCCGAACTTGAGATAGGGATCGAAGCCGTTTGGCACCGAGGTGTTCATGATGCCCGGCCGGTTGTAGCCTTGCTCGACGCTGTCCTTACCCGCCGGGGAGAGACGGTAGAGGTCGCGGAAGACTCCCGATCCTGCGCTTCCGTCCACGGAAGGGTCTCGGAACAGGGCGCCGTTGATAAAGCCGCCGCGAAAAGTCGCACCGCCGCTGCCCAAGGTATCGGGCGTTTCACCAGCGATGGTGACGTTTGTCATATTCAGGACGACGGCTCCGGCAGGGCACGCGATGCCAATGCCCGCAACAAGGCAGGGGAGAAACTTCATGGGGAGAAGAGGGAGAGAACAGCAACAACAAAGGGGTGGGAGCCCCGGACAAATTCTACAGTTTTTTAAAATAATGGCAAATGTTGATTGTCATATTTTAAATACATTTATCTGTCCAATTCCTGCGGCAATAGGCTGCGCAGTGCGTTTTGACCGGTTTTCAGGCCCCGCGAGGTCCCTTGGGTTCCGTTTTCTCCCGCCTTGAAACCCCGGCAAGTGGCCGCTAGCGTCCGCCGCCCAGCCCGCCACCATGCCCAAGGTTTATATCCGCACCTACGGTTGCCAGATGAACGAGCGCGATTCCGAACAGGTCGCGCAAATGTTCACCGAGGGCGGCTACACCGTCACCGGCGACGAGACCGATGCCGACGCCATCCTCGTGAACACCTGCTCGGTGCGCGACCAGGCGGAGCAAAAGGCGCTCGGCAAGATGGGCAACATGGGCAGCTACCGCCGGAACAAACCGCACGTCGTCTTCGGCTTCATGGGCTGCATGGCGCAGAGCCGCGGGCCGGAGCTTTTCGAGCGGATCCCGCACCTGGACGTGGTGGTCGGCACGCAGAAGTACCACAAGGTCTTCGACTACGTGGACACCATCCTCCAGCGGCGCCTCCATCGCCGGATGGACGAGCTGGAACTCTCGCTCACCGGCGAAAGCGTCTGCGATGTGGAGGAAGAGGCAGGCTCACAGAACACCATTCGCGACCACATCCCGAAGGATCTCAATGCCTCCGCCTTCGTCTCGATCATGCAGGGCTGCAACATGCGTTGCTCCTTCTGCATCGTCCCCGACACCCGCGGCAAAGAGCGCGGCCGGCCGATTGCCGAGATCGTCGAGGAGGTGAAAAGCCTGCGCGATCATGGGGTGAAGGAAGTCACCTTGCTCGGCCAGATCGTGAACCTCTACGGCCGCACCGAGTTCGAGAAGGTCGATGGCAAGTCGCCCTTCGTGCAACTTCTCGAAGCGGTTCACGCCATCGAGGGCATCGAGCGCATCCGCTTCACCTCGCCGCACCCGATCGGCTACCGCGATGACCTCGTCGCCGCCTTCACCTATCTGCCGAAGGTCTGCTCGCACATCCACTTCCCGATGCAGAGCGGCTCGGACCGCATCCTGAAGTTGATGCGCCGACCGTATAAAAACGAGAAATTCATCGAGATCTGCGAGAAGATGAAGGCCGCGCGGCCGGGCATAGCCATCACCACCGATATCATCGTAGGCTTCCCCGGTGAAGAGGAGGAAGACTTCCAGGCCACGATCGAGACCGTGAAGCGCCTGCAATTCGACAACGCCTTCGTGTTCCGTTACTCGAAGCGCAAGGACACCCCGGCCGCCGAGATGGACGGCCAGCTCCCGGAGCGGGTGAAGGAAGACCGCAACCAGCAGTTGCTCGATGTGGTCAACGAGCTCGCCAAGGCCAAGCATCAGGCGCTGGTCGGCACCGTCCAGCAAGTCCTCTGCGAGGGTCCCTCCAAGACCAACAAGCAGCGCCTGAGCGGCCGCACCGGGACCAACAAGATCCTGATCTTCGATGGCGACCCCCACAAGCTGACCGGCCAACTGCTCGACATCCGGGTCGAGGAAAGCACCGGCTTCACGCTCTACGGCAGTGTCCTATAGTGGTCCGCACTCTCCGAGTGCGGCACGAAGCAGATCTGGCGGTGATCGGAGATCTTTTGTGGCTTCCCACGACCGCACGCGGAGTGAGCGGACTGCTTTTTGCAAACCGCTCCCTGGCCCGGCTCACCGGGAGCGCGCGGGCCGGGCGAACCCGGCTTCGCGCACCCCCGGCGGGTGGCGATCCCGTGACAGCCGGTCATGAGCAGTGACGCGGACACGGAACCCCACCGAAACCTAGGGCCGGAAATCTTCAGGAGGACGTGGCTTTTCCATCATGCCGGGAACTCCTTGGGAGAGCCCCAGCAATCCGGGGAGGTAGCCCCAGGCGGAGCAAAGCGGGCGGGATAGCCAGCGGAACAGCGGGGGAGACAAGCTCACTCGTACCGATCGCTCGCCATTCGCCCCGGCCTCGGCCTCGGTCCGGCGGGGATCCGCCGGACCGGGACGAGTTGCTCCCGTTGGATCGAACCATTTCATCCGATGGGGGGCATGTTTGGGAGCGCATGAGCCGATCCATCTCTTGAAAACAGCCCCTGGGAGGGGAAAAGATCGGGATGTTTCTGGATGGGGCGGTTCATGCGCGGAGATCAGGGCTAGGGAGGGGAAACCCGAATCAGGGACAGCATTCAAAGTAGAATTACGTAGCGCCATCGGGATGATATCCGATTTGGCATGGGGGAATCTCCCATAAGGCGCGACTGGCCCTTGCGTAAAAACCCGTGTTAGGAACACTCGTGTGATGACTTCCTCCCAAGTGCTCCGCGCCAGTCTGGCATGTTCCGCGGTCTTGGCCGGCCGCGGTTTCGGACTCGGCATCGAGTTCACCTATCACGATCCCGAAGTGCTTGCCCGCGGCAATGCCGGGGTCGCTTCGAATGGGAATGCCTCGGCGGTTTACTACAACCCCGCGATGCTTGGCAGCGGCCCGGGCTCCGACCTGCTGCTCACCGGCTACGTGCTCGACTACAAGGTCGCGCACACCGGCGCCGGCGGCCATACCGATCTCAAGGATGGCCCCGCGGTGGCGGCCAGTGCCTTCGCCTCGACCCCGCTGGGCGATCGTGTTTCGCTAGGACTCGGCCTCTATTCGCCCTTCGGCCAGAAGAACGAATGGCCGGACAATTCACCGCTGCGCGCCTACGCGACGGATACCGAGCTGCTCTTCATGGCGGGCACCGCCGCGCTGGGTTTCGAGGTGACGCCGTCCTTCCGGCTGGGCCTGTCCGTGAGTGCGGTGGAAAGCACCGCCGATATCAACCGCGGCATCTTCGTCCCCGGCGATACCTTCTCCATCGAGGGCGATGGCAACGGCTGGGGCGTCGGTGGCGGCTTCGCTTGGGAGCCCTTCGAAGGTCATCGTATCGGCGGCACGGTGCGCTACTGGTCGCCGGTCACTTACGAGGGTCACGCGACCACCGTGCTGATCGTTCCCGCACCCGGCGCGACCGTCGGGCCGGTGGAGTCCGAACTCGAGTTCCCGCTGGAAGCCACGCTCGGCTACTCGTGGATGCCGAGCGACAAGTGGATCTTCGAGGTCGACGTGACCTACAACGAGTGGTCTTCGTTCGAGAATTTCACCCTCGAACAGCCCGCCGGCAATATCGTCGAGCCACTGAACTGGGAAGACAGCTACATCATCTGCGCCGGTGTGACCCGCAAGTGGGATTCCGGCTGGTGGGTCGGCGGTGGCTACTGGTTCGCCGAGAAGACAACTCCGGATGCGAATTTCAACCCGCGTCTGCCCGACGTGGACCTGCATGTTGTCAGCATCGGCACCGGCTACCGCACGGAGTGCTGGGCGGCCGAGTTCACCTATCAGTACGGCTACGGCGAGCCCCGACAGATCACCGGCAGCGCGCCGGCCCTGCCCTCGGGAGCCAGTGCCGATGGCAAATTGACGTATCACGCCCACGGCTTCTCTGCCGGGGTACGATGGTTCTGGTAGTTCGTTCATGAGTGATCCCTTCGACCACTGGATGCCGTTCCGGCGGCGGGACGGAGCATGGGATGGCTTGCGCGTCAGCGAGCGGATCCGCAGCGAGGTCATTGCTCCGTTGGCGGCGCTAGTGGAGCGAGTGAATCACCCGCGGGCGGAAATCCCGGAGGGCCCGCGACAATCGCTAGAGAATGTCTTCGCCTCGGTCAGCGAGAGCTTCGCCGCCACCGATCACGCGGGCGCGGTGGAGTCCCTCGACCAAGCGTGGCACGGCTGGGAGGCGAAGCTCCAGGGCTTCACCCGCGGCGGTGGCGAGGTATCCCTGAAGCGGCTCGGCAAGGTGCCTGACATCGGCCGCGAGGCGTCCCGCCAGCTCTACCTGGCGGTGCGCGAGGCGATCGGAAACGCGATGAAGCATGCCGTGGCCGGCCGCATCGAAGTGCTGCTGGTGCCGTGGCAAAAGGGCTGTGCCGTGACCGTGGCCGACAACGGCCGTGGAATCTCCGCTGCGAAGGGCGGCGGCATCGGCATGGAGACCATGCGCCGCCGGATGGCCCGCTGCGGAGGCGAGGTGCTGGTGCATCCCATCGAGGGCACCGTGATCGAGTTCCGCCTGCCCGAGCCGAGCCGCACGCTGTGGGAGTGGCTGCTTTCCAGCGGCCGTCTGGACCGCGGCGTGGACCGGATCCGGGCGGAGGAGATCACCGGTCGCTGGCAGGAGCGGGTGGAGCGCTTCGGCGGCCTTGAAGCCGTTTTTTCGGAGTGGCCGGTTGCCGCCGGGTGGATCGAATCGCGGCTACAGGCCGAGCGCCGGGCGCCCGACGACCTGACGAAGATTCCAGAGTGGCTCGGTGGTGAACTCCGCCACATCGGTGCGGGCGAAGTGATCGAGACCGAGCCGACCGCCGACCGCGTGCGCTGCCGGATTTCCTGGCACGGAGAAGTCGATCCGCTGCATTGGCTGGAGCTGGGCTTGGTCGCCTTGCTCGCCCGGCCGGTGGTGCTACGCGTCACCGGATCCACCAGTCTGGAACTGATCGCCGCGCGGCGGCCGGATCAACTCCCTGCCGCTGCCAATGCCGGCTCGTTCGCGTCGCTGGTCCACAATACCTGGGCCGGCGGCCTGCCCGCGGCGCGCGATGACTTTTCTTCCTACCTTCACGACGTGCTGGCGCAAGAGCTGGTGGCCGAGTCGATGCGATGGGAGATCGCCCGCGAAAGCTGCCCCCCCGGCCCGCTGAGAGCCCGCTACGACCAGTGCCAGCACGAGTTGCAGCGCATCGCCGTACTGGCGCGCGGCTTTTCGCACGAGTTGGCGGACGGGTGAATGTCAGCCGTCGAAGCCCGCGTCCACCAGCAGTCCGCGGCCGGTAGCGGCGGTCACGGCAAGGACATCACAGCGCTCGTTTTCCTTGTGACCGGCGTGGCCGCGCAGCCACTTCCATGTGACCTTGTGGATTTCCGCCGCCGTGGAAAGCCGCAGCCACAGGTCCTGGTTCTTCACCGGCCCGTTGGAGGCCGTTCGCCAGCCCTTCGCCTTCCATCCCTTGACCCAATTTTTGGTCATCGCGTCGATCACGTAGCGCGAGTCCGATAGCAGCTCGATCTCGCACGGCTCCTTGAGCGTTTCCAGCGCCACGATGGTGGCGAGCAGCTCCATCCGGTTGTTGGTGGTGCGGGTAAAGCCCTTCGACAGCTCCAGCCGGTGGCGGCCGCACACCATGACGACGCCATAGCCGCCGGGGCCGGGATTGCCCTTGCAGGCACCGTCGGTATGGATGACCACGCGTTTCATTCGGAGAAAGGCGTGCAAGGGGTAGGCAGCAGCCCGCCGGATGCAATGCTTTCTTCCCGTTTTCCAAGCTCCGCTGGAGAAGATCTGATCCCTTCAAGGCTGCGCCAGCAAGGGGTGCGTCGTGGTCACTTGGAAAAACCGGCGCGGCGCTTCCCCCAGGATCACGGCATGGGTTTCCACTCCGCCAAGGCCCGCGGTGGGCGGCGATGCCGGGGTGACGACGGGAAGTTCGCTGCCGGAGAAGAGCTGATAGGTCAGCCCTTTTCGCGTGGGATAGCTCAGCGTGAGTTCGTGCGCTCCGTTTCTTTCCAGCGTCAGCGAGGATGGCGCATCCGCGGGGATGGCGGTGCCGGTAATCACGACGTCGTCGAATTGCGCCCGGTCATCGAAGGAACCGAACGCCAGGGCCCCCGCGGGATACGTGGTGTCATTGGCAGTCAGGCGGGGGGTGACGAGATTGTCCACGAAGACGCGGATCGTGCCGGCGGCCGCGTGCTCCACGCGGATGGTTTGCCAGCTCCCGTTAAGTGCGGGTGTTGGATTTGCCTGCACATGGATCGTCGCCCGCTGGGTGCCAGCCACCTTCATGATCACGCTGTGGACGGCGTCCGCCCTGCTGGAAATGTGAGCGTAGTAGTAGTGGGTATCGTCCGCGTAGCCGAAGATGAGGACCACGTCGCGGGCGGTCGTGGTGTTGGGTTCGACGGTCTTCGCGCGAACGGTGAAGACGCAGTCGGACCACGAATGGCCCGCCAGGAAAAGATAGGAACGCGGTCGCCGCACCGGAGGGCGATCGGCTCCGGCCACCGTGAGTGCGGCGATGTGATTCCCGCTCTGTTCCTGGATCTGCCAGGTTCCGGAGTAGAAAGGAATCCAAGGACCCCAGCCTCCTTCAAAATCGGTTGAGACCGTCTCTGCACCGAGCGCTGCTCCGCCCATGAGAAACGCCACGCCGCAAGCAGCGCAGACTCGCGATCGGCGCGGAATATTGGAGAGGAGGGGTGGAGGCATGGCGGGAGGGAATCCTGCCACCCTCGCATGAGCCTGAGGGAGTTGCCACCGAATTTCACGAATAGGCAAGTCCGGCTGTTACTTGGTCGCCCCCGCCGCGCCGCGCAGCATCGCTTCCGCGATGAGCTGATAGAGCGCGGCCCACGCTTGCCGGGTCGTCGCGTCGAATTCCTTCCCCAGCACGCTGGAAAGCATCCCCAACAATGCCACGCCTACCGTCGCGTAGTGCTCGTCTTTCACGCCATAGCCGAGGTGGCGAATTCCCATCTCCTCCATGATTTCATTCAGCTCGTCCGGTTTTTCCAACATGTCCAGCAGGGCAGCGAGCATGTCCATCAGCTTGACGGCTTGCGGTTCGATGTCGGACTTGAAAAGCGGCCGCAGCATCGGGTCGAGTTCGAACAAGCGCTGGTAGAACATCAGTGCGGAGACATGAGACTGGCGTTCGACGACGGCGAAGGTCTTGCGGAGGAGGAGTTTCTGTTCGAGGTCCAACACGCGTGCATGCTGGCACGAATCGCGGATTCCGGCACGCCGAGTTTGAGTCAGAGGGTCATTTCCCCTGTTTTCCCGCACCCCGCACCCCGCGCTCCAGTCCCGGCGATCCGGCGATCCCGGAGGGATCCCAGCGAGTAGCCGGTGGTCGCAGCCGCGCAGCGACGAAGACCACCGGATCAAATAAAAACGCGGAAGGAATCCCGGAGGGGATTCCAGCCGGGCCGGAAGCACACCGGGGCATCTAACAATCCCCACCATGTCCGAACGAGGTCAGGAATGTCGGGCACGTCCGTTGTTCATGCCCGGCTTGAACCCCATCCGGGGTTCCCTTCATCGCGTCTTCTATCCGGGGGTGGCGCTCCGCTTACCCCCGGCTACTGGCTGCTTCCCCTCCGGGGAAGATGGCCTGCTCGGACTCTTGCCCACGAGACGTCAGATCACCCCCAATTCCTTGCCCGTCGCGACGAAGGCCTCGATGCCCTTGTCGAGCTGCTCCTTCGTATGGGCCGCGCTGATCTGGGTGCGGATGCGGGCCTTGCCCTGCGGGACGACCGGGTAGAAGAAGCCGATCGCATAGACACCCTTCTCCAGCAGCTTGTCGGCGAACTGCTGTGACAGCGCGGCATCGCCGAGCATCACCGGTGAGATCGGGTGATCCTTGCCAGCGATGGTGAAGCCGGTGCCGGCCATGGCGCTGCGGAAGTAGTCGGTATTCGCCTTCACGCGGTCGGCGAGTTCGGTCGAGGCTTCCAGCATTTCGAAGACCTTCAGCGACGCCGCCACGATCGGCGGGGCGATGGTGTTCGAGAAAAGATACGGCCGCGAACGCTGGCGCAGCAGGTCGATGATCTCCTTCTTGCCGGAGGTGTAGCCGCCAGACGCGCCGCCGAGCGCCTTGCCGAGCGTGCCGGTGGTCAGGTCGATCTTGCCGAAGAGCCCGCAGTGCTCATGGGTGCCGCGGCCGCGCGCGCCGAGGAAGCCGGTCGAGTGGCAGTCGTCGAAGTGGACCAGCGCGTTGTACTTCGCGGCGAGTTCGTGGACCTTCCCGAGATCGCAGATGATGCCGTCCATCGAGAACACGCCATCGGTGGTGATCAGCTTGAAGCGCGCTCCGGCGGCATCGGCCGCTTGGAGCTGGGCCTCAAGATCGGCCATGTCGTTGTTCGCGTAGCGGAAGCGCTTGGCCTTGCAGAGGCGCACGCCATCGATGATCGAGGCGTGATTCAGCGAGTCGGAAATGACCGCGTCTTGCTCGGTCAGCAGCACCTCGAAGAGGCCGCCATTCGCATCGAAGCAGCTCGGGTAGAGGATCGTGTCCTCGGTGCCGAGGAAGCGGCTGATGGTTTCCTCAAGCTCCTTGTGCAGGGTCTGGGTGCCGCAGATGAAGCGCACGCTGGCCATGCCGAAGCCCCAGCGGTCGAGCGAGGCCTTGGCGGCGGCGACGACTTCCGGGTGGTCGGCCAGGCCCAGGTAGTTGTTCGCGCACATGTTGATGACCTCGCGGCCGTCCTTGAGGCGCACGGTCGAGTTTTGCGTCGAGTCGATCAGCCGCTCGCGCTTGAAGAGGCCGGCGGCGTCGATTTCGGAAAGCGTCGTGCGGAGGTGGCTGGCGAGCGCGTCGGAGAACATGGCGGGCTTGGTCTAGCAGGGATCGGGATGGAGGAAACGCGAATGATGCGCAGGGGATTTGCGGAATTGAAAATTAACCGCAATGGGCGCAAAGGACACATAGATTGGAACAAGAGCGTGATTTGGGCGTCCCTGATTCCCTCTTTGCGATCCCTGCGAACTATTCCCCATGACGAATGCGAGCCGGGCAAAATCGGACCGAGCGCCATTTTTCTTCGCGCCGAAATGAATGCGGAATGCCGCCGCTGCGTTTAGTCCCTTTGCTCATTCAATTATGAAAATCCGCACGATCTTGATGCTGGGGTGGCTGCTGGGACTCGCAGGGGCCGCCGCGCAGGAAAAGGAAGCTGAATCCAAGGCAGTCGATCCGTTCGCCGATGATACGGCCCAGCCTCTCCGACTCCGGGTTGAAACATGGGAAGCCCCGGCCCTCGAAGTGGCGAAGCGCTTGGACGATCTTCACGATGCGGCAGGACTGGCAAAGCTGCGCGCCGAGTGTCTGGCAGGCGCTGCGGGCGTTTCTTTGATCTTCAGCCCGACAATGGCGATCGACTCATCGACCAAGAAATTGGACGAGAGCATCACGGAGCGGATCTACCCGACGGAATACGAGCCGCCGTCCCTGCCGGGCAGCTTCATTTCGGCTCCGGACAGACAGGAGATGCCTAAGAATTGGGCAGAGATGGTGGAAAACGTCCTGACGGACTGCACTCCCACATCCTTCGAAACCCGGAACACGGGTCTCACCCTGGAAGCCGAGGTGACCCCACTGCAGGGAAAGGAGAAGACCTGGAACGTCCGTCTTGCCTTGGAAAACGTGGTTCTGGTGGGAAACGACACTTTTGGCGCGGAGGCGCTCCACTTGGCCATGCCGGCCTTCAACACCTTCCGGCTGACGGGAGAGGCCCGGCTGAAGGAGGGCCAATGGCGCCTGCTTTCTGTGATGGAGCCTCCACGGGGAATCGAGGGAAAACTGTCCGGCGACCGTTGGGTCACGCTGGTTAGAATCGATGCGGATCGCTGAAACATCATTTCCCCCGCCCATTTGATCATGAAAATCCGAACGATCTTGATGTCAGGATGCTTGCTGGGACTTGCCGCGGTCGCCGGAAAGGAAGCGAAACCTGAGACGACTCCGGCAGCGAATGCAGTGCCCTCCGAAGCTCCGTATCCGGACCTTCGCCTGCGCCTTGAGACCTGGGAGATGCCCGCCTTGGAAGCCGCCAAGCGTTTGGACTCGGTTGGAAAAGCGGAAGATCTGGCGAAGCTGCGCACAGAGTGTCTGGGCGGCCTGCCAGACGTCTCATTGATGTTGAGCAGCGCGATCAATGTTGGCATGCCCGAAAAAGTGCTCGCGGAGTCGGTCACCGAGCGGATTTTCCCCACCGAGTACCAGCCGCCCGAGCTCATTTGCGGGCCGCAGACGTTTTCGCAGCTAGCGGAGAAAAAGCCCACAACCTTCGGCGGATGGCTGGAGAACTTGGCGGGGCACGCGACGCCCACTTCTTTCGAGACGCGGAATACGGGCACGACCTTGGAGGCTGAGATCTCTCGTGCCACCGGACAGGAAAAGATCTGGAACGCTAGCATCGCTGTGGAGGATGTCCGCTTTCTTGGCCGGGAGACCTTCGGTGCCGATGAACTAGGGATAGGCATGCCGGCCTTCTCCTGCTTCCGCAGCACTGCCCATCTGCGGCTCAAGGAAGGCCAGTGGCAGATTCTGTCGGTGATGGAACCGCCGCGCGGGCTCGACAGCAAACCCTCCGACAAGCGCTGGATTACCTTGGTGAGGCTGGACCTCCAGGAGTGACCCCGACAAAAACCAAAGGCATCGCCCGGCTCAAGGAGGGCCAATGGCGGGTCAAATCCGTTCAGGAAGCGCCACGCGGCACCGATGGCAAGTCCACCGGCAAGAGCTGGCTCACGCTAGTCCGGGTGGACCGGGCTCGCTGAGGAGCAGACAAGGCGTGCCGTCACCAATCTTCCGCTCCAGAAACGCCTCTGGTTTCCTCGTTGCCGCCGGGCCGGGATGGCGGACCGGGGCGGCCGGCGGGCGCATCGCTCCGCACCGGCTGTGGCAGGCGTGTGGCTGCCACGGGGCGTGGCCCGCTAGTGGGGAGGAGTACCGGCCGGGGACCCTTCGGCAGACCCGACTCCCGCAGGTCCACCTGCCGCAGGCTGATGCGGAGGATGAGCCATGAGACCGCGACGCCGGCGATCCAGCTCAGGATCAGGACGAAAATGGACTCGGGCCGAAACGACAGGCACAGATTCAAGAGGATGAAAGAAGTCCACCACACCGCCACGAGATAGCCGGTTCCTTTGTGGGGTTTCCCCCGGAAGCTCGCATCGGCGATTTCTTTCATGACCATGGCCGGGAGAAGCCAGTTCACGAAGGGAATGAAGTAGCATCCGATGGCCCAGCCCGGCGAGGGTCCGCTATTCGGACTGATGATCTGGGCATTCACCGCGACCCGGAAAAGCCACAACATGTAGCTGACGATCGCGCAGAGGAGAGTCAGTGCCACGGCGAGCGCCAGAAAGACCAGCCACGCCGGATGCTCGACGCGGACTTGCCGCAGGGTGATGGTCAGGCAGTTCAGCCAGATGAAAGAGATCGTCGCCCAGCCCCAGTTGCGAGGATCCTTGATGCGGAGGTCTGGCCTCTGTTCCGCGGAGGTGCTGGCCGGGGTTTCCGGCGGAGTCGGGTCGGACGCCGGGGGTTGGTAAGGATTGCTCTCGGGGCCGGAAGTCATGGGTAGCGACCGCACATCCCAACAGCATCCGGACCTGATGGCGAAAAAAAAGCCGCCCCGGCAGGACCGGAGCGGCGTTGGGAAAAGCAGGGGCGGGATTACTTGGCGGGCTTGGCCACGGCCTTGAGGGCGTCCTTCACGGCGTCCTCGAATTCGCCGTCAGAAGGGTGGCCGTGCCAGACGAGCTTGCCATCGGCACCGAAGACCATGGCGTGGGGGATGCCGTCGCTGGGCACCGGACCGCTGCCGCCGGCCATCACCGGGTAGTCGACACGGGCCGGCTTGATGGCCTTGAGAATGTCTTCCTTGGTGCTGCCCTGGCGTTCCAGGCCAACGACCACGAGACCCTTCTTTTCATAGCGCTTCGCGAGCTTGGCCATGTCCGGCAGGCTGGCGATGCAGGGGCCGCAATTGACGCCCCATTCTTCCACCACGACGACCTTGCCAGCGAGAGCTTCCTTGTCGAAGGGGGCGGCGTTGACGACTTCAGCCCATTTGACCTGGCTGACGGAGGCATCCGGCACGGACGCCTTTTCCTTGTCTTTCTTGTCCGCGAGGGCGGGCAGGGCGAGCGCGATAAGCGCAACGAGGGCGGGGATTGCTTTCATGGTTCTTTGACGACTCAACGCTTTATAACGTCACCGGCCGGGCATCGATTCAAATTTTTGTAGCCTTTTCCTCCGGCTTCACCCGATCTGGAGGCTTTCGTTTCCCGGTCTTGCTAGACCGGATCGCCCCGGCCCATGGTCTGCCGTCGATGAGAGACGATGCCGTTCGCCAGCTCTTCCGCGCCCAAGGTCCGCTGCTCGGGCTGATCGCGGTCATGTTCGGCATCTTCCTGTTTCAGGAGATCCACGGCCGGGAGTGGTATCTCCCCTTCATGGCGGTGCCCGCTCTCATCACGGAAAGCTGGCAGGATCTCCGCGCCGGGACCGCCGATATGGGCGATTTCAAGATCTTCGGCACCCTGATTACCTGCGCCTTCCTCCACGCCGACCCGGAGCACATCGTGTATAACATGCTGTTCTTGTGGATCTTCGCCGCGCTCATCGTCGAGCTGATCGGCGCCCGCTGGATGTTCGGCATTTTCCTCTTCACCGAATTCACGGCCAGCATCTTCCACGTGGTGCTGAATGCCGGGGACCCCGTTCCCATGCTCGGCGCGTCCGGCTCGGTAATGGGCTTTGAGGGCGCTTATCTCGGCCTCGCCACCCGCTGGCTCCTGCCGGAGCCGCACATCTGGCCGATGTCGCGGCCGATTCCGGCCGGTCAACTCGCGCTCATCGGCGTGGCCGGGGTGATCATCGACTTCACCTCGCTGATGAGCCATGAGCCGGGCAACATCGCCTACGGCGCCCACCTCGGTGGCTTCGTCGGCGGCTTGCTTCTCGCCGCCCTCGCCGCGCCGAAGCCGCGGGGAGCCCATCATCGTTAGGAGATCCGTTTCAAATGCCCCTCGACCGGTCGCGATTCCGGTGTTAGAGGGGAAATGCAATGAAAACGTTCATCCTAGTCCCACTGGGCGTGATTCTGGCATTTGCTGGCACGTCTTGCACCTCCTATGCCCCCGGCTATCAGGCCGCGGGCTACAGCCCGCGCGACGCCTACTATCGCGGCCATGTCGATGGCAGCGGAGATCGCCTCTACGGACACGCTTACGATCCGCATATCAACGAGGATCGCACCCTGCCCAGCGCCCACCGCAATGACTACATCTGGGGCTATGTCGACGGCTATCGCCGGCCGGCCGGCTACGAAGGTGGGAAATAGACGTCCCGCCCGAGTTGCCGTAAAATCCCCCCATGACCCCCCGGGCAGGTATTCCTGCATTGTTGTTTCTCTGGTCCGCCACCCTTGCGTCCGGCGGGCTGTATCCCAATACAATCTCTCCCGGCAATGTCCCGTGGCCGGGGGGCGTGGTGCCTTATGTCTTCGATGCCGGCCTGTCCGCCGCGCAGCGCCAGATCTACTTGGCCGGCCTGCGTGAGTTCGAGCTGGCGGCGAACGTGCAGTTCATCCCGCGGACGGCGGAAACGCAGCACGTGCTTTTCAAATACGACCCGCAGGGGCCGAACCGCGTCTCCGGCAGCCAGCCGCAACTCGTGGAGATCAACAGCCTGAGGCGCGGGCAGATCTGCCACGAAATGGGTCACTCCTTCGGGCTCGAGCACGAGCACCAGCGGCCGGATCAGGGCCTCTACATCGAGGTGCTGGAGGAGAACATTTACCCCGGCAACGAGCACCTTTTCCAAGTCGCGGCCGGCATGACCCCGTTCGGGCCCTATGATTTCGAGTCCGTCATGCACTACGGCCGCGACGTGCTGTCGGTGCCGCCGGGCGTGCTGGACACGATCCAAGTGAAGCCGGGTTTCTCGAAATACCAGCTTCGCCTCGGCAACTACGCGCTCAGCCCCGGCGACCGGGCCTTGATGGCGTTTCTCTACGGGCCTCCGGTCGTCGCGCCGTCGCCGATCGTGACCACCACTGCCGATGGCGGGCCGGGCAGCCTGCGGGCGGCGATCTACTTCGCGCAGGATCACCCTAGCACCCCGGTCACCTTCAATATCCCAACCAGCGACCCCGGCCACAGCGCGGGCATCTTCACGATCAAGCCGACCTCATTCCTCCCGCCGCTGGCGACCGATGGCCTCGTTATCGACGCCACCACACAGCCCGGCTTCGCGGGCCAGCCGGTTGTCTTTCTGGATGGCTCGGCCATGCCGATCGAGTCGGGAGACGCCCCGGGCCTGTTGATCCGCGAGTCGGCTTGCCGGGTGAAAGGGCTCGGCATCATCCGTTTCCCGTGGTGCGGCATCGTGATGGAGCTGCCCGATGCCACCGGCAATGTCGTCTCCGGCTGCTGGATCGGCCTGAATGCCGCGGGAATCGCCGCGCCCAACGTGAAGCAAGGGATCCAGCTCAGCGATGGCGCGAGCGGCAACACGATCGGTGGAACTGCTCCAGCGGACCGCAATGTCCTCTCTGGAAACGGTGAATACGGCGTCTGGATGTCAGGCAGTGCCACCGCGGGCAACAGCGTGCTGGGCAACCCCATCGGCACCAATCCCGCGGGGACCGCGGCGGTGGCGAACGGCTCCGGCGGGGTGATCGTCACCGGTGGCGCGCATCACCAGACGATCGGCAGCGCCGCGGCGGGGAATCTGATCTCGGGAAACGTTTCCGCCGGCCTGTGGCTTACCGGAGCCGGCGTCTCGGACAACGTCGTGCGCGGCAACCGCTTCGGCACCAACTTCTCGGGAAATGCCGCCGTGCCGAATGGTTTCGCGGGGGCCAACATCATCAATGGAGCCGCGGACAATCTCATCTCCGGGAATGTTTTCTCCGGCAACGTTTCCGAAGGCCTGCGCCTCGCCGGCAGCGGCACCACCGGCAATCTCGTCGAAGGCAACCGCGCCGGAACGAATGCCGCCGGAACCGCCGCGTTGCCGAATGGCTTCGTCGGCATTGCGGTCTATCAAGGTGCGACGGGGAACCGCATCGAAGGCAATCTCTTGTCCGGGAACGGCACCGTCGGCCTCGCCTTCGCGGATGCCGGCACCTCGGACAATCTCGCCGCGGGCAATTTCATCGGCACCGATGTCACCGGCACCGCGCCTTTGTCGAATGGCTTTGCCGGCGTGTATCTCACCGGCGGCTGCAATGGCAACTGGCTCGGCGACGGCCCGGGCAGCGGCAACCTGATCTCCGGCAATGCGGTGATCGGCGTCCTCATCGCCGACCCCGCTACCCATGGGAATATCGTGCGCAACAACCGCATCGGGCCGGATGCCAACGGGGCGCTTTCGTTGTCGAACCAGGACGATGGCATCCGCATTCAAAACGGCGCGCAGGTCTCGATGATCGGCGGCAGCGCTTCCGGTGCCGCCAATGTCATCGCGGGAAACACGGCTCGCGGGATCGCGCTCTTCAACGCCGCCACCGCGGGTCACGCGTTCTCAAGGAACTCGATCCATGGCAACGGGTGGCAGGGAATCGGGGTTTACGATGGCTCGAATGGCGGCCAAGCCGCGCCGGTCCTCAGTGCTGCGACGCTCGGCGTGGCGACCCATGTGACCGGCTCGTTGAGCGGCCAGGCGAACTCCAGTCATGAGCTGGAGTTCTTCTCCTCGGAAAGCGGGAGTCCCTCCAGCGGCCGGCATTTTCTCGGTGCCACCACCGCCACCACGAACGGTGCCGGTGTGGCTACGATCGATCTCGTACTTCCCGCGCCCATTCCGGCCGGCGGCGTGATCACCGCGACGGCGCGAGGCGGTGGGGGAACCTCGGAGTTCTCCAATGGCGTGACGGTGACCACCACCGATAGCGACAGCGACGGCCTCCCGGATGCCTACGAAAGCACGATTCCCGGCTTGAGTTCCGCCAATGCCGCCGATGCCGGAGACGACTTCGACGCCGACGGCTTCTCCAATCTCGACGAGTACCTCGCCGGTACCGCCCCGCGCGATCCGGCGAGCCGCTTGTTCGCCACCGGCCAGCGCAGTGGTGAAAGCTTCGTCGTGTCGTTTCCCTCGGTTCCCGGGCAGACCTATCGCGTCGATGCCGCCGTAACCCCCAGCGGCCCGTGGCTTTCCGAGGCGATGCACCTGCATGGCACGGGTGGGACGATGGATGTCACCCTGCCCGCTTCCGGACCGAGACGTTTCTTCCGGGTAATCACCGGGCCATAGCCCCACCGGGAGCGTCAAAAGGAACAATTTCCGCCGTCCCGGTGAAGAACGCTTGAGAACCGGCCGCTTTGCATGGCAAAGCAAGGCGCATGACGACCCACCAGGAAGCCGCCGAGCAGTTGCGCGTGATCCGCACCATGATGGAACGCGCGACGATCTTCCGCGCGCTCTCCGGCGAGGCGGCTTTGTTGGGCGGGGCGATGTCGCTCGCGGCAGGCTGGCTTTCCGAAGGCAAGGCCGGCTGGAGGTGGGGAAACGTCTGGCTCGGTGGTCTGGCGGTGGTGCTGTTGTTCGCGCTCTGGCAACTTCTGCGAGTGGCGCACGTGCACCAGCGGCCGCTGTGGTCGCACGGCTTGAAGGTCGCCTTGCGCGGGGCCTTGCCGTCGTTGGTTGCCGGCGGCTTCGTGGGCCTGCTCTTTCTGCGAGGGGGTGGGAAAGGGGCCGAGATCATGGCCGCATGTTTTTGGATCCTTCACTATGGTCTCGCCCTGCTCGCCATCCGCGAATTCGCGCCGAAGTCGATGATCTGGCTGGGACTCGCCTTCATGGTCACCGGCTTGGTCGCGCTCTCGGCCGCCACTTTCGTCCAATCGATGAGTCCGCTGCTGATTCGCATGGGTCCCTCCGGGCTGATGGCGGCCACGTTTGGAGGCTTCCACTTGCTTTACGGGGCCGCCATCGTCACTACCACTCGCCGCGACGGGCCGGGCGCATGATCGACTTCTCCAAACTCGACAAGACCATTCACGAGAAGGGGCGGCTCGGCATCATGACGCTGCTCGCTTCCCGCGTGGAGCCGTGGCCGTTCCAGGACCTCAAGGGCGAGTTGGACATGAGCGATGGCAACCTGATCACGCACCTCCGCACGCTGGAGCAGGCCGGTTACATTTCCGGTGAGAAGCACACGGGCGATGGCCGCCCGCAGACGCTCTACACGCTGACCAAGCCGGGCCGGAAGGCCTTCGAGGACTACCTCGGCATCCTCGAGCAGATCCTCAACCTCGGGAAATGAAATGACGCGGGAGCGACGGCTGCGCATCCTGCGTGGCGTGGCCGCTGGCGGTCTCGCAATGGCCTGGGTCGGCCTGTTGTGTCGCGGCAAGGATGGCACGGCCCTCACCGCGACCTTGTTCTATGCGACGCCTTGGTTGCTGCGGTTGATTGCGGGAGTGCTCGCGGTGAGCGTGCTCAAGCACTGGGGCTTCCGGGTGATGGCGGCGACCTGCGTTTTCGTTTCGCTGTTAGAAGGCTGGCATTCGTGTCGTCTCGACGATGTGCCGGTGGTTCCCGCGGGATCGCTCACCGTTTCAGTATGGAATGCCGGTCGTGGTCTCGACGCGAATCCCGCGGCGTGGCCAGCCGTCGGGCAGTCCGATCTATCCGCCGTGGTCGAGTGCGGCAACTTCGGTGCCGACGAATGGAAGCGCTTCACTGCGGCAAATCCCGACCACGAGTGGCGACGCTTCGACACAAGTACGATGCTTGGCGTACGTGGCAAGATTCTCTCCCACGAGTCGCTCGGTGTGCACGACCTCTTCCGCTGCCATCGGGTGAAGGTCATGCTGCCCGGCCATGGCGAGCTGAACGTGGTCGTGGCCGATGTCCGCTCGCAGCCGTGGATTTCGCGTGAGCCGTCGCTGGCCGGTATTCTGAAAGCTGCTGTCGGGGATCCTCGGGCCATTGTTCTCGGTGACTTCAACACGCCACCGGAATCGCGCTGGTTCCGCACGTGGCATGAGCAAGGATTCACTCTGGCAAACGATGGCCCGCATTGCGGCTTCCGCGAGACGTGGGCATACGGGCTGCCGTTGTTGACGCTGGACCACGTCTGGCTCGGGTCGGGATGGAAAGCGCTCTGGACGGAACGTTCCCGCCACGGTTCCGACCACGCCATGGTAACTTGCCGGCTCGGTGGGGGCTGATCCCATGCCATGGGAATCGGACTCGTGAATTCAACTGGCGGCAGCGACGTCGCTTGCGCGATGATCGGCACATGGGACTTCTCACCGACATCTTCTTCGGCGACCTCAGCCAAAGCTTCTCCATCGACGAACACCGCTCGGCTCTGAAGTCCCAGGCGATGAAACAGGCCGAGAGCAGTGGGAAGCTGTTCAACGCGACCATGGAGATCGACCGCCTCAAGCGCCAGAATGGCGAGCTTCGCCTGGCGGTGACCGCTCTCACCCGCTTTCTCATCGATCGCAAGGTCGTGGATGGGGCGGAGCTGGAGGCCTTTGTCCGCGAGATCGATGCGGAAGATGGGAAGATCGACGGTGCCCTTGCTTTCCCTCCGCCTCCCAAGCCGGGACCGCCCAAGCGAGGACCGCGCTAGCTTGCATCTATCGGGCATCGCGGCATCCTCCGCGCATGCCCCTTTCCGCGGTGATCTTCGACTTCGACGGCGTGGTGATCGACTCCCACGAAGCCCACGAGCGTTCCTGGTTCCTGCTCGCGGACGAGCTTGGCCAGACGCTGACCCGTGAGACCTTCGTCTCCACCTTCGGCCAGAGGAATGAAAGCATCCTGCCCTTCCTCGGCTGGGCGAAGGAAGATGACCGCGCACACATCCAACAGCTCGGCGACCGCAAGGAGGTGCTTTACCGCGAAATCCTCCGTGCTGTCGGCATCGAGCCGCTGCCAGGCGTGGTCACTCTGTTAGAAAACCTGAAGGCCGAGGGCATTCCCTGCGCCATCGGCACCTCCACGCCGCGGGCGAATGTCGAGTGCGTGCTGGAACTCACCGGGCTTGCGCCATTCTTCAATGACATCGCCGCGTCGGAAGACGTCTCGCGGGGCAAGCCGGACCCGGAGGTTTTCCTGAAAGCCGCCGCCAAGCTCGGTGCCGATCCCGCATCGTGCGTGGTCATCGAGGATGCCCACGTCGGCATCCGCGCCGCGAAAGCCGCCGGCATGAAATCAGTGGCCGTCACCACCACGCATCCGGCGGAATCGTTGGCAAAGGAAGAGCCAGACCGCATCCAAACGTCACTCGAGACGGTGGATGCGGCCTTCCTACGAGATCTCTGGTAGTTGGCGAGAGTCATAAGGAGCGTGGACATTCTGTCCACGCCGTGTCGACAGAATGTCGACACTCCTTATGTTGCTTTCGGGCAGTCAGCCGAGATCGAAGCGATCAAGGTTCATCACCTTGTCCCACGCCTTTACGAAGTCGCGGACGAATTTCTCCTGCGAGTCCGCACATCCGTAGACTTCCGCGAAGGCCCGGAGCTGGGAGTTCGACCCGAAGACAAGATCGACCCGGGTGCCGGTCCACTTGAGGTCGCCGGTCTTGCGGTCGCGGCCTTCGAATTCCGCGGCATCGGACGAGACCGGCTTCCACTCCGTGGCCATGTCCAGCAGGTTGACGAAGAAGTCGTTGGTCAATGCCTCGGGCCGGGTGGTGAAGACGCCGTGCTTGGCGGCACCGGCGTTGGCACCGAGCACGCGCAGGCCGCCCACCAGCACCGTCATCTCGGGCGCGGTCAGGGTGAGCAGTTGGGCCTTGTCGATCAGCAGCACTTCAGCCGGGATCGAGTAGTAGCCCTTGAGGTAGTTGCGGAAGCCATCGGCAATCGGTTCCAGCACCGCGAACGACTCCACATCCGTTTGTTCCGGCGAGGCATCCATGCGTCCCGGCGTGAAGGGAGCCGCGACGGTGTGACCTGCATTCTTCGCGGCCTGTTCGATGCCCGCGCAGCCGCCCAGCACGATCAGATCGGCCAGCGAGACTTTCTTGCCGAAGGAACCCTGGATGCCTTCCAACGCTGTTAGAACCTTCGCCAGTTGGGCCGGGTTGTTGGCTTCCCAGTCCTTCTGCGGGGCTAAGCGAATCCGCGCTCCATTCGCGCCGCCGCGCTTGTCGGAGCCGCGGAAGGTGGAAGCCGACGCCCAAGCGGTCGATACCAGCTCCGAAACCGAAAGGCCCGATGCCAGGATCTTGCTCTTCAGCGCATCGATGTCCTGCGCATCGATCAACGGCTGATCCGCCGCCGGAATGGGATCCTGCCAGATGAGTTCTTCGGCGGGCACTTCCGGGCCGAGGTAGCGGACCCGTGGGCCCATGTCGCGGTGCGTCAGCTTGAACCACGCCCGGGCGAACGCGTCGGCGAACTGCTCCGGGTTTGCCAGGAAGCGCCGCGAGATCGCTTCGTAAGCCGGATCGGCCCGCAGCGCGAGATCGGTGGTCAGCATCGTCGGCACGCGCATCTTCGAGGGATCGTGCGCGTCGGGAATCGTCGCAGCGGCCCCCTTCGCCACCCACTGCTGCGCACCCGCCGGGCTCTTGCTGAGCTCCCATTCGTGGCCGAAGAGATTCTCGAAGAAGTAGTTGCTCCATTGCGCCGGCGTCTGGGTCCATGTGACCTCCAGGCCGCTGGTGATCGTGTCGCCGCCCTTGCCGGTGCCGAAGCTGTTGCTCCAACCGAAGCCCTGCGCTTCGAGTCCGGCTGCCTCGGGCTCCGGTCCCACATGGTCTGCCGGGCCGGCACCGTGGGTCTTGCCAAAGGTGTGGCCGCCGGCGATTAGCGCTACGGTTTCCTCGTCGTTCATCGCCATCCGGCCAAAGGTGTCGCGGATGTCACGCGCCGCGGCCACCGGGTCGGGGTTGCCGTCCGGACCTTCCGGGTTGACGTAGATCAGCCCCATCTGCACCGCGGCCAGCGGGTTCTCCAGATTGCGCGAGTGGATGCGACCGTCGGCATTGTCGTCGGACACGAGCACGCCGCCGTCTTTCTCGACGCCTTCGGAACCGCGGGCATAGCGCTCGTCGCCACCCAGCCAGGTCTTTTCGGTGCCCCAGTAGACGTCGTGATCCGGCTCCCAGGTGTCCTCGCGTCCGCCGCCGAAGCCGAAGGTCTTGAAGCCCATTGTCTCAAGCGCGACGTTGCCGGTGAGGATCATCAGGTCAGCCCATGAAATCTTGCGGCCGTATTTCTGTTTGATCGGCCACAAGAGCCGGCGGGCCTTGTCGAGGCTGACGTTGTCCGGCCAACTGTTGAGCGGGGCAAAGCGCTGCTGCCCCCGGCCGCCACCCCCCCGGCCATCGCCGGTGCGATAGGTGCCGGCGCTGTGCCACGCCATGCGGATGAAGAGCGGGCCGTAGTGACCGAAGTCCGCAGGCCACCAATCCTGGGAGTCGGTCATCAGCGCCGCGAGGTCCTTCTTCACCGCCGCCAGATCGAGGCTCTTGAACTCCGCCGCGTAGTCGAAGTCGCAGCCCATCGGGTCGGACTTGCGAGAGTGTTGGTGCAGGAGTTCGACCTTCAACTGGCTCGGCCACCAGTCGCGGTTGGTGGTGCCGCCGGCGGAGGCGGCGGCGTGATGGAACGGGCATTTCGCTTCGGTGGACATGGAACTTTCCTTTCGGGACGTGAATGGTGCGGTGGTGCTGGGAGGGGCTTTCCTCAGGGGCTAACAACGACTTCGGTGCGGCCGCGAGGACTCATCGGGACGATATCACGAACCAAGCACCTCCCGATCCGGGCAGCAAGAACGCAACGGCATTTCGGGAGCGTTATCCTACAATCAATAGCCTCTGGCGGCTTCCCGGAGGGTGTCGTGAAGCTCATCGAGCCGCTTCTGGTAATGAGGATAAGTATAGAATTTGCCCGACCGGGGGCGAACGGCCTCACGGAGAAGGGCGCGATCTTCGACCAAACGCGTGGATGTCATCGCGTAGTCGATGACTACTTTACCACCAACCGGATATTTGCCGCCAAGGTCTGCGGGAGAGGCGGGCCATCTGCCATCGTGCCGCCGTACGAACTCCTGGAGATCGCGAATCGCCTCCACAGTCCCATACTCGCTTTTCATGTTCCGGAACTTCGGGATCAAAAGCGCAGCGATCACCGCGGGCACTAACAGGACCGCGACGAGAAAGAGCTTCAAGGGCCACTTCATGCCTCGGATATCTAATCCATGAGCCACGAGAGGTAATGGGGTGAAAAGCCCATCATGAAGATCAGAACGATGCCTGTGCAAACCCCCGAGGGAATGGCGACAACGTAGCGACGTCGGCGGAATGCTACGAAGGTGGCGATCAAGAGGGCGGGGACCACGACGTAGCACAGGGGGTAGAGCAACAGGACGACCAGCCGCCAAAGGTCACCCATCCAAAGCATCGGAATCATTTGCTTTGGATCCTGGTCCATTGCGGGAAACGCGCCCAGATCGACCTGGTAAACTCCTGTTGCCCAGTAAGGATAGCTTCTCCATCCAACGACGGCGCAGGCCAAAAATGCGGCCGCGAACGGCGCAAGCCCGATGGCGTCTGTTCGATTGTGACAGCATTTTGCCAATAGCTCGAAAAGGGCGATCGTTGCAGCCGACAGTCCCAGTAGGATCAGTCCAGCACGCTGTGGCTGGAGTGAGTCACTGGACGCAAAATCCGGGTAAGGCCGGAAGCCCATCGCGTATGGAGTAAAGACGATCAGGATCAATAAGAGTCCCATTGAGATCCAAGGAATCTGACGTGTCATTTCTCCACTGCTCATGATCGTCTGCGACAGCCTGCAATCACGCTCCTATCAGCCTTGGTACGGTTGAGGCAATTCGAAACCGGGAGGAGGCGGAAGGCCAAGACGTCCAGCGTTACCTTGCCATTGACGCGCCCATTCCACCAACTTCAACCGGCCCCGGTCTTTGCCTTCCACACCCCGCGCCTACTTGCGCCGATACGTCTCGGGATCGATCGCAACACGACGGAGGGTGCCGTCGGGCAAACGCGTGACTTCGCGAACCCAGGCGGGGGCGGTTTCACCGCGTTCAACGGAGCGAACCTCGCGGAGGACGTCCTTCATCTCGGTCTTTTTCATGCGTCGAGTTCGCTGAGAATCTGTTCTACTTCAGCTTGGGAAAGCTTCCCTTGGCTGGATTTCTCGTAAATGCGGCAAAACCGGCTGCTTCTATGAAATTCGGTCAACACCGCCAGCCTTTCGCTGATCGTCACTTCAGCAAAGCTTGAAGTTCCCACGTGCGTTTGGCGCGCGGGGTACCCGGGCCATTGTAACCAAGAAGCCGGAAGCCCTTGGGTTCGACCTTTCGCTGTCCAAGCGAGGCTTCCAATGCCGCCTTTGCCTTGGCGATATTTTCCTTCGAGTCCGTCCCTTGCCAAGCATAGCTGAGCGCCGGGGCGGCGGGCACGTCCCGGACTTCCACCTTGTTCCCATCCTGGCCGGGGTTGCCGACCTCGTCGCTCTGATAGAGGAAAGCCATGGAGGCCTGCTTGTCTTCAGCATCCAGTCCCATCTCGACCGGAGCAGTCATGGGAATATCCTTGCGCTTGATGTGGGCGAAAAGCGTCCAAAAGGCGAGGGTCTCGCCCTTGCCACCGGTGAATGCGGCGCGGTAGGCCGGATATTTCTTTTCAACGACCTCGTCATACGGACCAGGTTGCGGCCAGCCTTTTGGCAGGGGTGCCTCGTCCACGTAGACCGGTGCCGGCTCTTTCGCCGGCTCCGGCTCGGCTTGTAGTCCTCCGGCAGAAAGCAGGACAAGCAGGGGGAAGAATCGCTTTTTCACGTTTGTAACGAAGCGAGGACGGGCCTGTTCGCAAACGGGATTTACTTCCCGAAAATCTCTGCGAAGAACGACTTCATCGCCTCCCAGGAGCGCTTGTCCGCCTTCTCGTTGTAGGCCGAGCCCTTCGAAGGGTCGTTGCCGGCCATCTTCTGGGTGAAGGAGTGCACGGCATCGCCGTAGGCCACGAGCTGCCAGTCGGCACCGGCATCTTCCATCTCCTTGCCGAAGCCCTGCACCTGCTCGGTCGGCACGTGGGGATCCACGGCACCATGGCAGACCAGCACCTTGGCCTTCACGCCGTCCTTCGTGGCCGCCATGCCGTCAGCGGCATCCAGACTGCCGTGAAAGGAAACCACCCCCGCGATGTCGGCACCGCTGCGGGCCAGCTCCAGCACGCCGGCACCGCCGAAGCAGTAGCCAATCGCGGCGATCTTCGCGGTGTCGGTGCGCTCGTCTTTCTTCAGGACTTCGAGGCCGGCGTTCAGGCGGCCGCGATAGAGTTCGCGGTTGCCCTTGTATTTCCCGGCTTCCTGTCCGGCCGCGGGTGGCACGGGGCGGACGCCTTTGCCGTAGATGTCGGCGGCCAGGACATTGTAGCCGAGCTGCGCCAGCATCCGGCTGCGCTCCTTTTCGTAATCGCTCAGGCCGGTCCACTGGTGGATCACCATCACTGCGGGGCGCTTGCCTTCGACGGCGTCATCGTAAACGTGGAAGCCCTCGAGCTTCACGCCATCGTGCTCATATTCGACGGACTTCTCGATCAAGGCGGCGGAGGCGGAACCCATGGCGAGGAGGGAGAGGAAGAGCGATTTCATCTTCACCAGCAAAGCGAGTCGGGCGGCGCTGTCAAACGGCCTTCCGTCGGAATGCCAGCACGATCGCCCCGGCGACGATCGCCCAGAAGGCCGCGCCGATCCCGAGGAGGGTGATGCCGGACAGCGTCACGAAGAACGTCATCACCGAGGCCTCGCGGTAGCCTTCATCGGCCAGCGCGGCGGAAAGCGCATTGCCGATGGTCGTCAGCAGCGCGAGGCCGGCCACGGCGAGCACCAGTTCCTTCGGAAAGGCGGCGAACAGACCGGCGACCGTCGCGCCGAAGAGGCCGACCAGCAGGTAGAAAAAGCCCGCGGAAACCGGTGCCCAGTAGCGGCGTCGCGGGTCGGGGTGCGCCTCCGGCCCGATGCAGAAGGCCGCGGTGATCGCTGCCAGATTGATTCCGAAGGCCCCGAAAGGCGCGAGCAGGAAGGTGGAAACGCCGGTCCAGCCGATGATCCGCGAGACCGGAGCCTCGTAGCCGCCCACACGGAGTGCCGCGATGCCCGGCAGGTTTTGTGACGCCATCGTCACGATGAACAGCGGGATGCCCGTGCCGATCAGCGCCGGCACCGACCATTCCGGCGTCACCCACACCGGCGTGGTGATGTTCCACGGCACCAGCTCCATGTGAAGCAGCCCCTGCGCGGCGGCGATGGCGACGCCAATGACCAGGATCACCGGCACATTGGCTCGTGGCCAGAAGCGCCGGCCGAGCACGTAGGCAGCGGCCATGGATAGGACCAGCAGCGGGTTCCGCGGGATCGCCACGAAGGCATCCAGCGCGAACCTCGCCAGCACCCCGGCCAGTAGCGCCGAGGCGAGCGGCAGGGGCAGCCGGTTCATGATTTTTTCAAAGCCGCCGCTGAAGCCCGCGATGGCGATCAGCACGCCATTCAAAAGGAAGCACGCGATCGCCTGCGGCATCGTCAGGTGCCCCGCCGCGGCCGCCGCACCGATCACCGCCGCACCCGGCGTGGACCACGCGATCAGGATCGGCTTCCGCGTCGCCAGCGACATCACGATGCTCGGCACGCCCATGCCGATGCCGATCGCCCACAGCCATGAGGCCGTTTGCTCCGGGGTCGCGCCAAGGTTCTGGGTCGCCTGGAAAATGATCGCCACCGAGCTGGTGAAACCGACCAGCACCGACACGAAACCGGTGACGAGGGCGGAGAGCGAAAAGTCCTTCAACATGGTGTGGCGGCCCGGCGAGGGAACCCGATTCGCCCGCCCCCCGCAACCGCCGCGAAGCGAGAGGATTTGTAGCGGGACGACTTCGTCGTTCTGGCTGGGAGCGGACCGGACCGGGAATCAAAGCTCCGATCCGCTTGGTGGCCTCACCCCGCCGGAACGACGAAGTCGGTTCCGCTACGAGGAATTCCCAGATTCTCCGGCATCCGGCAGCGCTATTTTGTCGAGCGGGGACAACGATGGCCCGCTAGCGGAAGGACCATGCAACGCAGCTGGCGTCTCCTGCTTCTTGTCATCTTTGGCCTCGGTAGCTGCGCGGCACCCGTTCGCGTCGAAGACGTGGAAGGAAAAGCGGTTTCAAAAGTAGCCATCCGCTACCACGGGCCGAGGACGGTTGAAGAAGCGCGGCTACGGACCCACATCGGGACCACAGCCGGGTCTGTCTACAAAAGCGATCGGGTCGACAATGACATCAAGGCGCTCTACGAGAGCGGTTTGGTCAATGACGTGCGGGTGCTCGCGAAGCCGAAAAGAATCGGAGTTGAGGTGGTCTTCAAAGTCCAAACGCGCGGCGCGATTTGTTGTTCGGGATTTGCCGGGAACACGGTCTTCTCGGACCAGCGTCTCGCGAAGCAAACCGGCATACGCGTGGGGCAAAAAATCGACGGTCCCATTCTCACCACCGCAGCGAGGAGAATCGAAGCCTACTACCAAGCCCGCGGATACCCCGGGACGCGGGTTATCCATAGGTCCGAATCGGGCGTTGTGATCTTCATCATCGAGGAAGGCCCGGGTCCCGGCTGATGGGATCAACTCGTGGTCCGTCACGCCGCCGGCTTCACTTCCGACTCGATGAGCTTCCCGAACTCAAGCCCGGCTCGCTGCATTTCGTAGTGAAGCTGGAGGCGCATCCAGAAGCCGGGCTCCATTGAAAAGTAGCGGGAAAGCCGGAGGTCGTACTCCGGGGTGCAGCGGCGCTTTCCGCTCTTCATTTCGGAAAGCCGCGCCACGGGAATCCCGGTAGCCTGCGAGACTTCCTTCTGGTTCACCGGCCATTCTTCCAAGGTTTCGCGAAGGGTCTCCGCAAAGGCGTTGGGTAAGGGCATGGTTTTCATGGTGCATCAAGGGCACCGGGAATCAGGCCTTGGGCTTTTTACGAAACTGCACCACCCGTCGGTAAGGCTTTCTCACCCGGCCCGCAGGGGTGAGGATCCCGGACGTCACCAGAGTATCGCGTCGTTCATCGGGCGTCATGTTGCGCAAGCGCTCGGCAGTCTTGTCCCAAAGCGCTCCGATGTCCAAAGATTGGCCGACGGGTCCGTTCACAGATTCAAGTAGGCCGAAAATAACCGATGATGCAAGACGGTTCCCGGACTGCGACCTGAATATGGGACTTCAGCCGTATTCCCGAACCTTCGAATGCTTTGGCACCTTCGGGAAACATTCCCCGAACCGTATGGAACTCTTGTCCGTTTCTTTTCAAGCGTTCCAGAGTCCAGTTGAGAACCATGCAGTCGCGTTCCCTTCGTAAAAGATCATCTCCTCCGCGGTTTTCGGGGATCACTCCCCCGGTCTCTTCCATCACCGTTTCTAATTCTTTGAACGCCGGCCCAAGAATCCGGGTGTAGTGGGTGTCGAGGAGGTCAAAGCAGATTCCAAGTTGGATCAAGGCACCGACGACCGCCGGGTTCTCGATTTCTCCCCGGCTCTGCTTTTCCTTTGCCCATTCAAACGCCCGATCGGGGCCATGTTCCCAAAAATAGATGCCGCTTCCCAACCAGTCGAAGGTCTCTTCACTAGGGCGCAACGAAATTCCTTTTTCGATCACTTCGGAGGCCACCTTTGCATCGCAGCCATGGAAGCCGATCACGTGCCGTTGGTAGGCGGAAAGATTCACGGCATGCTGATAGCTTAATCAGACGGCGGCTGTCCATGCGGGCAGACGACCATGTCACGTTCTTCAAAAGGAAACGGCCTTCCCATTCGGAAAGGCCGCCTCTCGCTAACAGGTTGATGTCGGTCGATCAGACCGTGCCGAAGATCGTCTTGCCGCTGGAAAGGAGGTCGTCGCAGGCTTCCTTCATGCGCTCGCAGAGGCCCAGCTCGGCCTTCTTGAGATACGAGCGCGGGTCGTAGGCCTTCTTGTCGCCGACTTCGTGGTCGATCTTGAGCACGCCTTCGATGTTCTGGCAGACGTGCGTCACGATCGGGCGAGTGAAGGCGTACTGGGTGTCGGTGTCGATGTTCATCTTCACCACGCCGTAGTCGAGGGTCTCGCGCAGGTCGCTCTCGGAGGTGCCGGAGCCGCCGTGGAAGACGAGGTCCATCTCGGCTTCTGCACCATACTTGTCGGTCACGGCCTTCTGGCCATCGCGGAGGATCGAGGGCTTCAGCTTCACTGCGCCGGGTTTGTAGGAGCCGTGGACATTGCCGAAGGTGGCGGCGAAGAGGAAGCGGCCGATCGGGTTGAGCGCTTCGTAGACTTCCACCATGTCTTCGGGCGTGGTGTAGAGCTTGTCGTGGGGCAGGCCGGATGTGTCGTGGCCATCTTCCTCACCGCCCACGCAGCCGGCTTCGACTTCGAGGATGATGTCGAGCTCGGCGCACTCCTTGAGCAGCTCCTTGGAGATCTTGAGGTTCTCGTCGAGCGGGACGACGGAGCCGTCGAACATGTGGCTCTGGAAGAGCGGGCCCTTGCCGGCGGCGATGCGCTCGCGGGAGGCCTGCAGGAGCGGCTTCAGGAAGCCCTCGACCTTGGCTGGGTGGCAGTGGTCGGTGTGGAGGGCGATGAGGACGTCGTACTTTTCCGCCAGGCGATGCACGGCTTCGGCCAGCACGATGGCGCCGAAGGCCGCGTCCTTCACGGAAGTGCCGGAGGCGAACTCGCCGCCGCCGGTGGAAACCTGGATGATGCCGTCGGACTTGGCCTCGGCGAAGGCGCGCAGGGCACCATTGATCGTGGGGAGCGAGGTGACGTTGATGGCCGGGTAGGCGTATCCACCCTTCTGGGCGGCATCGAGCATCGCGCGATATTGGGCAGGAGTAGCGACGGGCATGAGGGGTGCGGGGTAAAGGACGATTTCTCCCGAAGCAAGGCTGGATCGGGACATGCAGTACGCAGGGGGCGTGCCAGCGGGCGGGTTACCACGTCCGGTCCTGCCGCACCGCCTCGTAAACCGTGATGGCGATGGCGGTGGAGAGATTCAGGCTGCGGGTGCCGCCGGGGGCCATCGGGATCCGGATCGCCTGCTCGCCAGCCCCATACACCATGGCTTCCGGCAGGCCGCGGGTCTCGCAGCCGAAGACGAGGTAGTCGCCGCCCCGGAAGGGCGCATCCCAGTGCGCGCGGGTCGCCTTGGTGCTCAGCAGCCAGAAATTCGCCGCGGGATCGGCCTCGTTTTTCAGGTCGGCGAAGCTTTCCCACACCCGCAGATCCACGTCCTGCCAGTAGTCGAGCCCGCTGCGGCGGACGTGCTTGTCATCGAGCGAAAAGCCGAGCGGCTTCACCAGGTGCAGCCGCGCACCGGTGGCGAGGGCCAACCGCCCGGCGGCACCCGCATTGTGCGGGATCTCGGGCGCGACGAGGACGATGTGATACATGGCCGCCAGTCGGTCAGTTCAGTGCGTGAGTTCTGCCAGCACGCGATCGGCACGGTAGATGACGCGCATCGCCTCCACGATCCCCGCCGGATGGACCGAGACCGCGCGGCCCTTTTCCTCGGTGTAGAAGAAGTCGGACACGAGGCCCGGCGCATTGCTGTCGAAAATCAGGCCAACCAATTCGCCCTCGCGATTCACCACCGGGCTGCCGGAATTGCCGCCGGTGATGTCGTTGCTGCTGATGAAATTCAGCGGAGTCAGCGAATTGAGTTTGGTGGCCTTTGCCTTCCACTCTCCGGACAGGTCGAAGGGTGGGATTGCGCCTTGGGCTTCACTCCGCTCATGCATCTCCCAGAAGGTCGTCTGGGCCGGGACCGTTTCCTTGCCGTCGGCGTAGCCCTTCACCACGCCGTAGGAGAGGCGCAGGGAAAAGGTCGCATCTGGATAGGCCGAGTCGCCATCGCGAGCGAAGCGGGCCGCGGCGATCTCACGATGCGCCTGGGCGATGACCTCCTCGGTCGCCTCCGCTTTCTTGCGGAGGTCGCGGGCTTCCTGATCCACGGCCTTGGCCAGCTTGACCAGCGGGTCATTGGAGGTGGCGAGGGCCTCGCGTCCGCCATCATAGAGCTTCCGGCGCACCTCGACGTCTTCGAGGGCGGTTCCTTGGACCAGTTCGGCGGCGCGCGAGTCCGGGGATTTGCCGGAAAGGATGCTTAGCACCGTGGGATCGGTGGCGCCGAGCTTCGCGCAGAGGAAGGTCAGCGCATTCGCCATCCGCACCGTCTCCAGGTTTTTGTAAATGGGCTCGGTGGAAAACAGCTCCAGCTCCAGCGAGGGGCGCGAGGTCTGGCGGTATTCTTCCAAGCGCTCGCCTTCCGGTTTCCCGGCCTCATCCGCCACCCGCACCAGCGTGCGCGCGATGCCGAAGAGCCCGCTGCCAAAGGCATCTCCGCCTTCCAGCAAACGCAGCCGGGTCTCGAAGCCACGCGCTTCCTTCTCAGCCGCCTCGATCCGGGCGAAGGCGTCCGCTGCTGTTTCACGGAGCTTCGTTTCGCTCGCCGCCTTCCGAGCCATCAGCGCCGGATCGAGCAGTCCATCGAGGCGCGCCATGATGGCCTTGCGGCCATTCTGCGTGCCGACGATCATGCCCTTGGCGCGGCGGGCGTTCTCCAGGTCGCGGTCGGCCCAGGCACTCAGCAGGGTCTCCGCGCGGAAGATCTGCTCCAGGCGATAGGGAAAGGCGTCGTCGCGCAGTGTTTCGAGCTGGGCCAGCGTGACCGAGCGATTGGTGCGGCCCGGATGGCCGGAGGTGAAGACCAGCTCACCTTCTTTCGCGCCCTCCGTCTTCCATTTCAAGAAGTGCGGCGTCTTCGCCGGGGCATCGTTTTCGTAAGCGCGGAAGAAGCAGAAATCGAGGCAGTAGCGGGGGAACTCGAAGTTATCCGGATCGCCGCCGAAGGCTGCTGCCTTCACGTCCGGCGCGAAGACCAGCCGCACGTCCGTGTAGCGATGGTAGCGGTAGAGGTGATAGGCGCCGCCCTGATAAAGCGTGACCACGTCGCTGCGCAGGCCGGTGGCATCATGGGATTCCTTCTCGATCGCCGCGATGATCGAGCGGCGTGCGGCGGCCGCCTCGTCTGGCGTCTGACCGTCCTTCACGGCGGTATTCACCCGCTCCGTGACGTCCTCGATGCTCATGAGCACGTTCAGCTCGAGGTCCGGGCATTTCAGCTCGGCCTCGCCGGTGGCCGCGTAGAAGCCGTGCTTCAGCAGGTCGCGCTCCTTGGTGCTGAGCTTCTCGATCATCCCCGAACCGACGTGGTGATTCGTCAGGATCAGCCCGTTCGCCGAGACGAAGGAGCCCGAGCCGCCATTGCCAAAGCGCACCGACGACTTCTGCAAATGCTCCAGCCACCCCGGGGTGATCTCGAAGCCATACTTCTCCTTCACCTGCCGGACCGGCGGCTTGGTGAACAGCCACATGCCCTCGTCCGCGCGGACGGCGGGGAGCAGGGCGAGAAGGAGGCTCGGGAGAAGCAAGGAACGCATGGCGACGGAGCTTAGGAGCCCGCCGACAAGGTGCAATCCCACTTCTGCGATGCCCGTGGTTCCAGGGGGAAGCGGAGGAGCGACAGTGGCAAGAGCCTACGGCTTGAGCGCGGAGATCTTGTTCTCGATATCCAGGATGACGCGGTCGATTGAGATGAGAAGCCGGTCCAGGTGAGCGATCTGGAAATCATCCTCGGCGGTGGCGTGGTAAGCTTTCGCTCTCATCAAGGAAAACACCAGGTTGGTCAGCCAGTTTCCTCTTCCGCGCGAGAATTCACGGGTGCCGGTGTAGCGGGATCGGTTTTCCCGGAGGCTTGCCAGCTCCGTCCGCTTGCGAAGGACGATAAGTTTCCGCCGGCGCTTGAGCTCGGCAAGGCCTGCCTTGGCTCCTTTGAGACTGGTGGTGTCAAAGGTGACACGCGGAAGAGCTTCATCAATGTCCAGATAGTACTCGCCTTCTTTCATGTCCGTTGGCGCGGGTTCACTTGGGCGGGGGATTCGATCACCAAGCCTTTTCGCCGCGGTCGTTGTAGGGCAGCCACAGCAGCGACACGGAATCGACTTTCACGTTGGTCTTGGTGGGCTTGAGCGTTTCGGTCTCAAGCACGAGCTTGGAAGGATCGAAGGTTTGGGACAGCGCCGCGATGTCGGCTTCCAGTTCCTGATTCAGCGCCGCGATCTGCTGCTGAACGGTCTCCACCTTTTCCTCTGCGATGGATACGTCCTGATGTTGCTTGTAGGCGCTCGTCCCCTTCGTGACCACGGATCCCATGCCACGCTTGCGACCGAACAGGCCCCCTAACAGGCCTCCCAAGATCGAGGTCCCTACCTGCGCCAGTGCGCCTTGGGATTCCGCTTTCTGACGGCCCAGCGAACCTTGGGCTGTCTGCAGTTTTCCCTCCAAGGTGCCGAGTTTCTTCTTCGTCGCGTCGCGAAGCTTTTCGACCGCGGCATCGCGAGCCTCGCGTGCCTTTTGTGAAAGCCGCGCGCGGAACTCGGCCTCGGACTCGCGGATCTGCGAGTATTCCTTCAGCGCCGGGCAGGAAAAGATCTCGGCACGTTCGTTGCGATAGAGCCAGTCGGCGAAGTCCTTCTCGACCTGCTTGTAGTTGGCGGCATTCATCGCGTAGCCGGGCAGTGTGTCGAAGCCGGCACCCTCGGCAGGGCTGTCCTCCAGCTTGAGCGGCGGCGGCAGCTCCTTGTCGTAGGCGATGGTATCGGGCAGGATTGGATTCACTTTCCGCACCTTGCGATCATCCTCCGCGCCCGTTTTAGTGGAGGAGAAATGGACCATGCCCGCGCGCAGCAAGTGAGGCTTGTAGATGACTTCCGAAGCATCGCCCGCGGGTGGCGCGAATTTCTCGATGACTCCGGCACCCACCACCGGCCGGGCGGATGCCTTCACCGTTACTGCGGATATGCCGGGCATCGCCATCGGATTGGATGCGGCTGGTACGGCATCCTTCGTACTTCCGAAGGCCGCGCGCTTTGGGTCCATCAAGGCCTTGATGCTGGTGCGGGTCAGCGGGCCGGTGAGGAAGCTCATCACCCAGCGCACGTGGAAGAGCACTGGGTGATCCTCGTGGACGTTGTTCATCAGGAAGACGCGGTTGCCGAGGCCGGACAACAGCGTCTCCATTTCCGATCGGTTGAACTTCGCGTTCTGCGAACCGGCCGCGCCTTCGAGTCCATCGAGCACGCGCAATTTGTCGCGCTCCGTTTGCAAGCGACCGAGGAACCAGGTGCCGATGTTAGACAGTGCCTTGTAGTCGAGATCGACCGGGTTCTGCGTGGCGAGCAGGCAGCCGAGGCCGAAGGCGCGGGCTTGCTTGAGCAGCGTCATCATCGGCTTCTTGCTCGGCGGATTCGCGCTCGGCGGCAGGTAGCCGAAGATCTCGTCCATGTAGAGGATTGCCCGCAGCGACGTCGTTCCGCTTTGCCCGCGCATCCAGCCAAGGGTCTGGTTTAAAAGCAGGCTGACGAAGAACATGCGGTCCGCGTCGCTGAGATGCGCGATCGAAAAGATGGAGATGCGCGGCTTGCCATCCGGCGTGTGCAGCATTTTCGCGATGTCCAGCGGCGGGCCTTCGAGCCAGGTGGAGAAGCCGGGCGAGGCGAGCAGGTTGTTGAACTTGAGTGCCAGGGCCTGGCGGTTTTTTTGCGGCAGGAAGCTTTCCAGATCCATCACGCCGACCTTGTCAAAGGCGGGCTTCTGGATGTGGCGGATCAGCGTCTCCAGCGAAAGGTTCTGCCCGCTTTCCCATGCCTTCTGGAAAATCGTCGCGACCAGCACCGCTTCGGGCGTTTCCGCGGCTTCGTCCCGCACGCCTACCAAGGTCAGCAAGGCGGTCGTCGTGGTCATGATCCGCTCGCCTAACAGCTCGCTGTCATCCATCACCTCGAAGGGCGGCACCTCCAGCGAACTCATGATCGACACCGGGATGCCGGCCTTCGAGCCGGGCGTGAAGATGTTGATGTCCACCTTCTCCTTGAGCTTCGCGATGCGGTCCGGCTCCTGGCCCCAGTCGGCGAGTCCCTTCTTCCACGTCTCCGCTGTCTTCGCCGCGAACTCATCCGGCGTGACGCCTTTCTTCGTCGCGTCGTCCTCATTGATCCACGGGCGGAAGTCCTCTGCGGCGAGGTTCGGAAACATCAGCAGCAGGTTCGAGATGTCGCCCTTGGGGTCGATCACGATGGCCGGGATGTTGTCCATCGCCGCCTCTTCCAGCAGCGCGAGACAGAGGCCGGTTTTGCCCGAGCCCGTCATCCCGAGCACCACGCCGTGGGTCACGAGGTCCTTCGAATCGTAAAGGATCAGCCCACCGTCGGCGGTCTTGGTATCGAGGTCATACTCGCGGCCGAGGTAAAAGGCGCCCAGCTTTTCGTAGTCGGAGACGGACGGGGTCATGATGGCGGGAATGTTAGGAATCCGAGGGCGCTTGAAAAGCGGCATTCGGCCCGGTTGACGGGCCGGGGAAAGAGTGGTATATACCATATATGACGACGACGCTTTTCCTCAACGGGAGGTCGCAAGCGGTGCGCATTCCCAAGGAATTTCGCTTCGAAGGCCACGAAGTAAGCATCCGTCGCGTGGGCGATGGCCTCTTGCTGGAACCGGTGAAAGCAGCGTCCTGGCCGGCCGGCTATTTTGAGAATATCCGGATCGACGACGATGCCTTCGGTCGCCCCGAACAAGGGGCGCTTCCCCCGGTAGTGGATTTCGACCGGTGAAATACCTGCTCGATACCAATGCGTGCATTCAAGCGATGCGCGGTCACTCGCAAGTCACGGCCCACTTGAAGTCACACGCTCCGGACGACTGCGGCGTTTCGATGGTGAGTGTGTTCGAGTTATTTGCCGGCGTGGAGCGCTGCCGCGAACCGGAAAGGGAGAGCGCAAAGGTGATCGCTTTCCTGACGCCGCTACATCTCCTGCCGTTCGACTGGGATTCCGCGCTTCGCACCGCTGCGATTCGCTGGGAATTGGAAAAAGCAGGCAAGAAGATCGGTCCCTACGACCTACAGTTGGCAGGGCAAGCGCTCGCATTGGACCTGACCCTCGTCAGCCACAATGTCCGGGAATTCCAGCGCGTATCGGGCTTGCGGATCGAGGACTGGGAGGTTTGAAACTGACGGAGCGGGTGGTCGGCGGCGAGCGTTACCCAGGTGCCCTGCGGGGGAGCGGCCGGGCTCTTCAGGGGAAGGGCCGCGGCAAACAAGGCCAAGGCGAGCGCGAATGAGGATCGATGGGACAAGATCCCCCGTTGTAACGCGAAATCCGCAGTCGTTACACCATGCGCAGCCTACTCAAACTGGCAGGGCCGGCGGTCAATCCACGCTGTACTCGATCCTCCGCCGTCCGCGGGAGACATCGACCGATGGATCGGCGCGGTAGCGGCTCACTTCCCTTAGCGCCTCCTGCTGGAGCTGCTTCGGCGCGTCCGTGGAGATCACCTTGGCGTCCTTCGTCTTGCCGTCGGTACCCACTGTGTACTCCACGTCCACGAAGAAAGACTTCTTCTTCGGATCGATGGACGGGTCAGGTCCTCCGGCACAACCGGCGGCGAGGAGGGCGGCAGCGGAGAGGCAGAGCAGGCGGACAAGGTTCACTCCGCCATGCCACCGGGTGGCACCCGGCTCGTCAACCTAACCCTGCGGCGAACCGGGGGCAGGATCGCGCCCGTTTTTCCGGGTGGATTGCCGCGCGATCTTTCCGATCCGGCGGTTTTCAAGGGGAATTCTCCGGGCCGATAAAAAAACGTCGGAAAAACTTGTCGTCCCCGGGACCCATTGCGGCTACGCTCCCGAGTTGGTTCCCGCCATGGCAAGATCAAGGCCTGGAGTATCGCCAGGCGAATCTTGAGGATTCGGTGGCGGTCTGAAACCCGATTCACGGGAACAGTCTCGGACAAAGTCGTGACGCTGGAGCCAACGGACGAAGATGAAAATGTACGTAGGCAACCTGTCGTTTCAGACGACCAAGCAGGAGATCCAGGACCTGTTTTCCCAGCAAGGCCAAGTGACCGACGTCCACCTCCCGGTGGATCGTGAAAGCGGCCAGCCTCGCGGTTTCGCGTTTGTGACGATGGGATCGAACTCCGAGATGAACAACGCCATCAAGGCCTTTGACGGCTACGATCTCGGCGGCCGCAAGCTCAAGGTCAACGAAGCCCAAGCCCGCGAAGAGCGTGGTGGTGGCGGCGGTGGCGGCGGCGGTGGTGGACGCGGCGGCTACGGCGGCGGCGGTGGTGGCGGTGGTGGCGGCGGCGGCTATGGCGGCGGTGGCGGCAAGCCATCGAGCGGCGGTCGTCGCTATTGAGACGCCCTGAGCGATCGACTTTCATGGCGGCACTCCTCACGGGGTGCCGCCTTTTTCGTGCGCCGCGGCTGGCTACTTCTTCTTCGGCGGCGGTCCGCCACCGCGTGCCTCACGGCTGGCGTCGGTCTGGCGCTGTTTCGCCTGTCCGGCCGCGTCGGTCTTGGTCTGCTTCTGAGACTGCTGCTTCTGCTTCGATTTCGGGGATTTGTCGCCCATGGCTTCGGTTGGTTGGGGTTGGTGGGGTCAGGTCATCGGCGCCGGGTGAGTTCGGAGCGCGAGAGATGGAAGGCGAGGGTGGATTCCGCGCCTTGGTTCTGGTTGATGTGATCGCGCAGCAAGGCATCGCGGCAGCCCCCCGTTTCAGGGTCGTAGAGTGACACGCCCAGGTCGTTTCGCCCGAGGAACCACTCGAAACAGCGGCGCGCATGGGCGGCCCAGACTTCCGCGCCAGTGACGTCATAGGCGGCCATGCAGGCGGACACCATCGCGTGGGCCTCCACCGGCTGCTGGTCGAAGCGGGCCTTTTCCGACCCCTGCGGCCAGAATCCGTGGCAGCCGATGGGCGAGAATTGGCCGCCATCGCCGGTCTGCTCGTCGATCAGCCATTTCAGTGAAATCAGGCCGGTCTCGATGGCCGGATGCTGGCCGGAAAGGATCAGCGCGTGGGACAGCTTGGCATTGTCGTAGGTCGCGACCCGCTCGAACCACAGCCAGCCGGGCGACGAGTTCGCTTGGAACAGCCCCACCAGGCGGGCGACGAGGAGGCGTTGCATCTTCGCCACCGCTCGGTCGCCGGAGAAGGCGCGCAAGTACTCGTGGATCGCCACCAGTGTGAAGGCCCAGGCGCGCGGCGAGCTGAAGCGCTTCACCGGCTCGAGCCCGCGCTGGAAGAGCAGGGCGGAGAGATTGCGGAAGCCTTCGTTCTGCGAATGTCCGAGTGCCGTGCCGACCGCCCACAGGGCGCGGGCGTGGCTGTCTTCGGAGCCATTGCTTTCCAGCCAATGCCGCTCGTGGCTCATGAAGTTCCGGAAGCGGCGCGTGTTCGCGTCGAAGGCATACCAGAGGAAAGCGAGGTAAGTGCTGGCCAGCCGGTTGACCGCCGGATCGGACCCATGCTCCTGCTCGTGGAAGACCGTGTAGATGAAGGCCCGCGCATTGTCGTCGGTGCAGTAGGCCTCGTGGTAGTTCGGCACGCTGTAGATCGCGTGCTGGAAGATCCCCGTGTGATCGGTCATCCGGAACAGATGGTCGAGCTTGGGCGCGGGAATCGGGTAGCTGTGCTCCTCCATCACCGCGGCGGTCGGTTCGCTCAGGCCGGCCCGTGCGCGGTCGAAGCTCTCCATGTAGCGTCGCGCCACTTCGGGCCAGGTCATCTTGCGGCCTTCCTTCCACGCCCGCTTGCGCATCGCCGTCATCCGCGTGGGATGCTCCAGCAAGTCATTCACCGCGGCCGCGATGGCCGCCGCGTCGGCAAAGGGCACCAGCACCCCACGCTCCTCCGCGAGCAGTTCCTGCGCGTGCCAGTACGGCGTGGAGATGATCGCTTTCCCGGCTCCAAACGTATACGCCAGCGTGCCCGAGGTAATCTGCTCCTCGTTGCGATACGGGGTGAGATAGATGTCCGAACCGCCGATGAATTCCTTCAGCTCGTCCATCGAGACGAAGCGGTTGTGAAAGACCACCTGCTTCTCGACTCCCAGCTTGATGGCGAGTGCTTCGAGGCTTTCGCGATACGCCTCGCCCTGCGTGGCGACGAGGTGGGGATGCGTGGCCCCCACGATCAGGTAAACGATCTCCGGGTTCTTCGCGAGGATCGCCGGCAGTGCTTCGATGGCGGTCTCGATGCCCTTGTTTGGTGACAGCAGGCCGAAGGTCAGCAGCACCGTCTTGCCCTCGGCATCGAAGATGTCCTTGTAAAAATTCGAGTCCACGAACGGCATGTCGATCACCCCGTGCGGGATCAGGTCGATCTTCTCGGGGTCCACGCCATAGACATCCACCAGCAGCCGCTGGCCGCGCTCCGCCATCACGACGAATCGCTCCGAAAGCTCATTCAGGCGGTCCATCACCTCCCGCTGCGCGGCATCGGGTGACTTCAGCACCGTGTGCAACGTGGTCACGACCGGCTTTTTCAACTGGCTCAGGAATCCCAGCAGATGGGACCCCGCCGGGCCGCCGTAGATGCCGAACTCGTGCTGCACCGAGACCACCTCCACATTGTTGATGTGCAGGAACTCGGCCGCCCGCGTGTAGGACTCCGGATCGTCCTGATCGATCTCGAAGCGAACGCGCGCTGGATAGTCGTAGCCTTCCGGCCGGTCATTCACGGCCCCCGCGAAGCAGCTCGCATCGGGGAACTCCTCAGCAATCGCCTCACAGATGTCCGCGGTGAAGGTGGCGATGCCGCATCGTCGCGGCGTGTGATTGCCGATGAAGGCGATGTGACGGGTGGGCTGGGCAGTCTTCATGGGTGCGAAATTCGAAACGATCTCGCGCTCACCATGGCAGCGGCGTTCAGGAACACCGACAAGCAGCCCAATAGCTGCCTACGAAACAGTGCACCCTAAGCGGGGCGCAGGGTCCGTCAAAGAATATCCCAAAACGGGAAGGCAGCCTACTTTGTGGCTTCCGGTCCCGCGAGACATTCCTTGATCTTTCCTTCAAGGAACTCGGTGACCGAGGCCAGCGAGCGCGAGCCCGAATTCGGTGACTCGAAGATCGAGCCGGCTTCGGGCTGGACCTGAGGCTCCGGCCCCGGCTCCACCAGCATCACGAAGCGAGGGAAGCGGCTGGGCAGCCAGATGATTTCGGTGGCCTTGGCAAAGGACTTCACCACCGCCTCGACCTGCGGCCGGCGGTTCTCCGGAACGGAGGTGGTATTGAGGGTGATCTTCACGAGAAACGGTGGGTGAGCGCTCCGGATGAAGAGCCCGTCGGGGCGCTGTAGCCGGGCGCGAACTTGGATGCGAGAGAATAAGTGGGAGAATTCTCGCATCGTGCTCGTTTCGAGTCCGGCGGTCTCACGAACTCCCGGGAAATTCGACCGCTTCCGGAGGGCTGACTGGATCCCAATTGCCTTCGCCCAGCAAGGGGACCAGGCATTCCCCAAGCGAGATGCCGAAGACCTCCTGCGCAGCGCTCTGGCCGGCATCCTCGTAGGTGGCGGTCAGGAAAAACCGGTCCATCTCCTCGCGCGGCGTCGTTCCTCCCTGGTGCAGTGAGTGGAGGATGAAACGGGCGAGGTGATAGCTCAGCTCCTGTCCATCGTCGGGGAAGCCAAAACTGTCTCCGGTCCAGAACGACTGGAGCAGTTTCTCATCCCAATAGTCCCGGTGGCGGCGGATGATTTCCCGGTCCAGCACGTAGGGCAGCGCTCCGGTGATCGAATGCTCCACACCCTGAGTGATCGCTTCGTCGAGCCAGAGAGGCAGCGGAAGGTGGCTCAGGAATGAGTGGCAGAGCTCGTGGCTCATCACCGCAGCGTAGTGGTCGAGTTGCGGGCTCGGCAGCGCGAAGTGGCCATAGCCGCGGTTGAGATACACCCCGCCCATGGCTCCGAACTCGCCGTCGTCGTCGAAGTAGCCCGAGACGTAGTCGTAGAAATCATTCTCATCCGTGAAGGCGAGGACCGGGCATTGACCATAGAGCGCCTCCGGGAGCAAAGCCGGAATGGTCTGCTGGATCCGCGCGTGGATTCGCTCCAGGAATTGCAATACCTCGACGGCCTTTTGCTCCGAAGCGGTGGAGACGAGCAGGAAGTTCTTCGATTCGCGGATCGCGTAGTTTCCGCCCAACCGGTCACGGACGGTCGCCATCCACTCCCGGGCGATCTCGCACCAGACCTCATGCCATGCTTCCGGCGGATGCTCCGCTTCGACTTCATCCCAGATCGCTTCCCAATCGGGCATCGCATAGCCTTGGGCGGTGGTGGGGGAGTGGTTTGCGAGCATCGGCTGATTCGGGGCGGGGGATCAGTCCAGTTATGCCAGACGAGTCAACCGCGGCCCTAGGTCAGCCGAAAGCTGTCCGGCGACAGGGCTTTCGATTCCAGCTCCAGCAAGAACGCTTTGGCCTCAAGTCCTCCCGCAAATCCAGTGAGCTTGCCATTGGTGCCGATCACGCGGTGGCACGGGGCGACGATGGAAATGGGATTCTTCCCATTCGCGGCTCCGACCGCTCGCACGGCGTCGGGACTCCCGACCTGAATGGCGATCTGCCGGTAACTCCGGGTTTCGCCGAACGGAATGGTCGTGAGCGCGTGCCAGACTTTCCGCTGGAACTCGGTGCCGATGAAATCGAGCGGCAGCGAGAACTCCGTGCGCTCTCCCGCGAAGTATTCGGCCAACTGGCGCTCGGTTTCGAGAAGCAGCGGATGGGACGAGTCCTCCAACAGCGGGCCGAGACGGACGCGGTTCGGGTTGTCATTCTCCCAAAGGATCGCCGTCAGTCCCTGATCGCTTGCGACCAGCTTTAGCAGGCTCACGGGCGAAGGCATCGTCTTGTAGTGGAAGCTCACGGGATATGCCTGATGAGTTGGGAAGGTCACCCACGTTGCGCTGCGGGAGCGGGCGCTTCTTGAATCAGCGGCAGCAAGTTCGCATGGCGAGTGGTGAGGGATGGGTCTTCCTCAATGACCCGGTCCGCCAAGGCGCGGGCTTCGCGAAGCAACGTGGTATCCGCCAGGAAATCGGCGAATCTCAAGTCGCCGAGGCCGCTTTGCATGGTGCCGAGGACATCGCCGGGGCCGCGCAGGCGGAGGTCTTCCTCGGCGATGACGAAGCCGTCCGAGGTCTTCTCCATGACCGCGAGCTTCTCCATCGCCTCGGCGCTTTTGCCATCGGTGAGCAGGATGCAGTAGCTCTTGTGCTCGCCGCGGCCGATGCGTCCGCGGAGCTGGTGAAGCTGGGCCAGGCCGAAGCGCTCGGCGTGGTGGATGATCATGAGGTTGGCGTTCGGGACATCGACGCCGACTTCGATGACGGTGGTGGCGACCAGCGCGTGGATCTCGCCATCGCGGAAGCGGCGCATCACCTCCTCCTTCTCCTCGGGCGAGAGCTTGCCGTGGACAAGCCCGACCGAGTGGCCGGAAAGTCGCTTCTGCCATTTCTCGAAGGCCTCGGTGGCGGACTCCGCCTTGAGCGTCTCGCTTTCCTCGACCAGCGGATAGACGAGGTAGGCTTGCCGTCCGGTGGTGAGCTGGTCCTTCACGAACTTGGTCACCTCGGTCTGCTTCGCGGCGGTGCGCAGGGCGGTGACCATCTTCCCGCGGCCGGCGGGGCGCTCGTCCAGGATCGAGACGTCGAGGTCGCCGTAGATCGTCATCGTCAAGGTCCGCGGGATCGGCGTGGCGGTCATGACCAGGACGTCGGGCATGGTGCCTTGCTCGATCAGCCGCGAGCGCTGGCTGACGCCGAACTTGTGCTGCTCATCGATGACCACTAGCCCGAGGTCGGTGAAGGCGACCTTGTCGTAGAGCAGCGCGTGGGTGCCGATGAGCACCTGCGGCTCGCCATCCAGCGGCAAGTGCGTGCTTGTCTCCTTCGCGGCCGTGCGCAGCAACACGCGCACGCCGAGCGGCTCGAGCCAGCGCTTGAAGGTGAGGTAATGCTGCTCGGCCAGGATCTGCGTGGGTGCCATCAGCGCGGCCTGCGCGCCGGAATCGATCGCCAGCAGCATCGACGCCATCGCGACGAAGGTCTTGCCGCTGCCGACGTCCCCTTGCAGCAGCCGGTTCATGGGCCGCGGCGAGCGCAAGTCGGCGACGATCTCCTTGATCGAGCGCTTCTGCGCGCCGGTGAGGTCGAAGGGCAGGCTTTCGTAGAAGCGTTTCAGCAGCGTCGTCTTCGTGCCCTGCACCCGGCCCTGGTGATCGTGAATGCGGGCGCGCCGCCAGACGACATTGAGCTGCACCGCGAAGAACTCCTCCAAGGCGAAGCGCCGGCGCGCGGCATCGGCCTGCTCGACAGCCTCGGGGAAATGCACCTCGCGAAATGCCTCGGCCCGCGGGTAGGTCGGATCGACATCGTAGGGCGTGCCGAGCGACGCGGGATCGATCTCCTCAAGCAGGCGATGCTGGATTTCCCTCAGCCGCCGCTGGGCGATGCCGGAGACATTGCGGTAGATCGGTACGATGCGTTCGAGGTGGATCGATGGCCCGCCATCGTCGCGGATGACCTCGAAGTCGGGGTGATCGATGTAGATCCTGCCCTGAAAGTCCTTCGGCTTGCCGTGGAGGATGACTTCCTGGCCGGCCGCGATGACGTTTTTCAGAAACGGCATGTTGAACCACCGGCAGGTGATGGTGGCCGTTCCCATCCCCGAACTGCGGGTGTCTTCCACGACAGCTTCGTAGAATCGGGCGCGCGGGCCGAAGCGGTTGCGGGTGTCGATCACCTTGCCGCGGACGCAGATCGCCGGTCCGCCCGGCGCGGCGGGAAAAGCGTCGAATCGCCGGCGATCCTCGTAGCGGCGCGGCAACCAATCGAGCAGGTCACCGGCGACGTGAAGGCCGGCGGAAGCAAGCGAGAGGACTTCCTTTGGGATGAGGAAATCGACGGAGGCGAGCGGGGCGGCGGCTTGGATCAATGGAACAGCCAAGGGGTCAAGGTTGCTCCACGATGTCGCCGCGGCTCAGGATGAAGAGCACTTTTGGATGAGGAGGTTCCGCCGCGAACTCGCCCGTAACGCGTGCGTTCTTTCCTTTGAGCGCGTTCAAATCGGTAACCTCGAGCCCCGGTTGCCCGCCAGCGACGCGATAGCCTACCATGGCGGTTTTCTTGTCGGACTGTTCGAGTTCAAGAAACCGGACGCCCCGGCCGGTCTTGGCATCGTAAGCGCGAAGGATCTTGCCTGAGACCGACTGATTTCCAGAGGGCACACGCGGTGCCGGAGCGGCGGCAGGCGTCCCGCCGGGTTTCGGGGCGGCGTCGGCCTTTGCCGTGGCCGCGGCCGGAGGCGAAGACGGCATATTCGTGGCTGTCGGCCCGGCGGCATTCCAGCCGGCGGGCGGTGGCTGAGCAGAGTTGGGGAACGACTTGGCGGCCAGCTCGCGGCGCATTTCGTCGGCGGTGACGTGGCGCTTGCCCTCCGGTCCCTTGAATTTGGCGATGACCTTTTCCAGCGATCCGGTTTTCCAAGCGGCGAAGCCACCCCCGCCGAGCAGGAGAAGGAGGGAAACCGTGACCCATGGCCACACGGCCTTCTTTTTCTTGGCCCGCTTGGCGGGAGGAGCACCCGGTTTGGTCGCGACGGCGCCCTGTTTGGTGGCGGCTCCGGGAGCTCGCTGGATTTGCACGGTCGAGGTGGCGGAGGTGACCGAAACGGGGTGCTGGAGTGCTTCGAGAGCCGCGGCCAGTGTCCAGCCCTTGGGGTTTGCGCGGATCTGGCGGATCCAGCCGGCCATGCCATCGCCGGTGGAGTCGTGCTGGATCGGCTTGCCCTTCCATCCCAGCAGGCGCTCAGCGAGTTCCGCGAGCGGCAGCAGCCCGCGGACATTGAGGGAGGCCAGTGGCGATACCCAGAAGGTGATGCCGCGACCCGATTCCGGGACGACGATAGAGTTCTCGCTGCAGCCGACCCAAAGCGTTTCGTGCTCCAGCACGCGGGAAAGTTCCTGCGACGCTTTGAGCGCCACTTCCACGATGTCCTTCACCGAGGCGCTTTCGAGCGGCTTGCCGCGGGTGAAGGAGCCGAGGGTGTCGCCCTCGACCCAGTCGGTGACCAGAAAGGGAATGCCGTCCACCGGGTCGCAACCGCCGTCGAGTGTCTTGCGCAGCTCTTTCAGCTTGAGCGCCTTCAGCTTTTCGACCGCTTCCAGGAATGCCTGCTGCTCCGGAGGCTCGAGCCCCCCCCCCTCCCGGCCATTCGGGAAAAAGCGCCTCAGCACCACATCGCGCTTTTCCTCACGGTCCCGCGCCCGGAAAGCGACTCCCCGGTCGTCTTGGGACAGCATATCCTCGATCTCATAGCGCTGGGTCACTTCCAAGCCACTATCAGAGTCGCGGCCTCTTCCGCAATCCCGCTGTCTTGGTGGGGGTGCCCCACCGGCTCCATCCCTTTCTTTTTACGTGCTTTCGGTGTAATTCCCTGTTTTCCATCCGCGCGCCCGCCGGCACTTCCTGACACGCCATGCCCACTTCCCTGACCCGCAATTTCTCGATCATCGCCCACATCGACCACGGGAAGACCACGCTTTCGGACCGGCTGATGGAGTTCACCAATACCGTCACCGAGCGCGAGTCCAGTGCCCAGCTCCTCGATGCGATGGATCTGGAGCGCGAAAAGGGGATCACCATCAAGTCCCACCCGGTGGCGATGGTGTACAAGGCGAAGGACGGCAAGACGTACAAGCTCAATCTTCTAGACACGCCGGGGCACGTCGATTTCTCGTACGAGGTGGCCCGCTCGCTGGCCGCCTGTGAGGGCGCGATCCTGATGATCGATGCTGCGCAAGGCGTGGAAGCCCAGACGGTGGCGAACCTGCACCTGGCCCTGCAGCAGAATCTCACGATCATCCCGGTCCTCAACAAGATCGACCTTCCCGCCGCTGACGTGCCGAAGTGCCGCAAGCAGCTTGAGGACATCCTCGCCATCCCGGCGGAGGACGCCATCCCAGCCTCCGCGAAGCAGGGCATCGGCATCGAGGATATCCTGGAAGCGATCGTCAAACGCGTGCCTGCACCGACGGAAAATCCGGACAAGCTGCTGCGCGCCACCGTTTTCGACTCGATCTACGATACCTACCGCGGCGTGGTCTCCTACGTCCGGATCTTCTCCGGCACCGTGAAGAAAGGCCAGCGGGTGAAGCTCTTCGCGACCGGCAAGACCTACGAGGTCAAGGAAGTCGGCGTCTTCACCCCGAAGATGAATGCCCGCGAAAAGCTCGTGGCCGGCGATGTGGGCTACGTCATCGCGAACATGAAGTCCGCGGACGAGGCGAAGATCGGCGACACCCTCACCGACAATACCCATCCCTGCGCCGAGGCACTGCCCGGCTATAAGGAGATCCAGCCAATGGTCTTCTCCGGCATCTACCCGATCGATGCCTCCGACTACGAGTCGCTGAAGACCGCGATGGGCAAGCTGCAGATCAATGATGCGGCCTTCACTTACATGTCGGAAAGCTCGACCGCGCTTGGCTTCGGCTTCCGCTGCGGCTTCCTCGGCCTGCTCCACATGGAGATCATCCAGGAGCGCCTCCGCCGGGAGTTCAACATGGACGTGATCTCCACCTATCCGTCCGTCATTTACCAGGTCACGAAGACCAATGGCGACGAGGTCATCGTCGACAATCCGTCCTTCTTCCCCGATCAACAGACCATCGCCGAAGTCCGCGAGCCGCTGGTGAAAGTCTTCGTCATGATCCCCGGTGAATTCATCGGCGACATCATGTCGCTGGTCATGGAGAAGCGCGGCGAGGTCACCAATACGGAGACCATCGATGACACCCGGGTGATGCTCACCTGCCTGCTGCCGCTTGCGGAGATCCTCGTCGATTTCAACGACCGCCTGAAGTCCTGCACTCGTGGCTATGGCTCGATGGACTACGAACACGCCGGCTACCGCGCCGCGAACATGGTGAAGATGGAAATGATGATCGCCGGCGATCCGATCGAGGCCTTCGCCACCATCGTGCACCGTGAGAAAGCGGAAGGCTACGGCCGCTCCCTCGCCGCGCGCCTGAAGGAAGTCATCCCGAACCAGCTCTTCGTCGTCGCCATCCAGGCCTGCATCGGCGGCAAGATCATCGCTCGCGAAAGCATTTCCGCCATGCGCAAGGACGTGACCGCCAAGTGCTACGGCGGTGATATTTCCCGCAAGCGCAAGCTGCTGGAGAAGCAGAAGGAAGGTAAGAAGAAGATGAAGGCCATCGGCAAGGTGAACATCCCGCAGGATGCCTTCATCAAGGTGCTGAAGAGCGGGGATTGAGGTCTTTCCACCGCTCATGTATCTCGGACGTACCCATCGCCGTGATGTAAGGGTAACGACCCATAACAAGGGGATCTTCGCGCCGCTGCTCCACCTCACCTTGTGGATTGTGGAAAGCAGATGGGACCGTTGGTGGGAACGGATGCAGCGGCAAGTGGTGAAGGAGTGGCCCACGTTTGACCAGGATCAGGGTGTATCCTTGTTCTCCAAGGAGACCCAGGTGCAACTGGATTTGTCGAAAGCGAACACGCTTCGCTGGAGGGTGGTCCTATACTGGAATGGAGGCAGTCACGTCCAAGCCCGCTTTTTCGGTCCTCTTTTTCTCGGAATGGAATTTGTATTCTGACCGGGCCTTTGGTGTAGAAAGGGGTATCCCATGCCTCGTGGAATCGTCATCTCGGATTTGCACCTTTTCTCGGTCCGTTCAGCCGGAGAGCAGCGGCTCGCGTCGATCCGCGATGACTTGGCGGCCGCTGATGTCATCGTGCTGAATGGCGACACCTTCGATTTCCGCTGGAGCCACTTTCGCGATGAGGAGAAGTTCGTGGAAGCGGCGCTCGATTGGCTCCGCCGATTCGCTGCAACTTACCCGCAAGCGACGATCCACTTCATCTGCGGCAATCACGATTGCCTCGATGCGCTCACCGTATGCTTGGATGACCTGGCGCAACGATGCCCTTCCTTGAGCTGGCACGAGACGCACCTGCTGCTTGGCACTCATCTCTTCGTCCACGGCGATTGTGCTCACCGGAGAATGGATGCCGTCGGGCTCGGCCGCTATCGTGAGGTCTTCAAGCGCGAGAAGCCGCGTGCCGCGTGGCTGGCCCAGGGCTATCGCGTTGTCGACCGCATCGGGATCACTTGGCTGGCGCACCGGTCTCACTTCGGGGTGCAAGGAACGCTGGAACGCCTGACATGGCATCTTGACCGCGCCATTCCGGAGTGGAGAGCCACCACCCGCGACTGCTACTTCGGCCATACCCATCTGCCATTCCGCGGTCGTAGCCTCGATGGCGTGCGGTTTCATAACACCGGTTGCGGAATCGCGGGAAGCCGCTTTGCACCTGTGATGTTTGAGATCTGAAGTCAGCGACGTCAGATTTTCCCCAGCTCAGCCAAGTCGATCAGATCCTTGGGCCGTCCCGAGGCGGCCTTGTTCCGGAGCAGGTCTTGCTTGCCGATGACTTTCAGGGTGCGTCCCTGATGCTCCAATTCAACTCGGTTCCGGTAGCACTCATCGAACCGGACGCCATCGATTCCGGTGAGCACTTGGATTTTCCGAGGCTCTCTTCCGATCTCAACGACGAAGTCTTCCTCAAGGAAATCCTCCTGAGTAAGTCCGATCTCGCCGAAGCCGAAGCGCTGGAAAACCCGGATCAACTTGTCCGCGTTCCCGGCACCTACGGCCACGAAGAAATCAATGTCGCCCGTGTAGCGAGGAAACCCGTGGATGCTCACGGCATACCCTCCGACGATCAGGTATTCAACGGACTCCTCTCCGAGCAATCCGATGAATTCGAGAAAATCCCGGTTCAGGTGATCCATCATTCTGGCTGGTTCCGCAAATCACCGCCATGGCTACGAGGCGTTCCTCGTGGCTGCGGTTTTTCCAAGGGTTCTCGCGATCCCGGAAGTCCCGAAGTGTCCGTTTGGTGACCGTTTTATCCACTATGTTCTTAAGTGAACCTAGCAGCACCGCGCACCATAGGGCCAGTGCAAATCGTTCAGGGCTGGGCTCGTCGCAGAGACCTACCTCCCGGCGGTCAAGGGATTCAGTACGAGGTGGTCTTGGATTTGAAGGCATCGACCTTCCTCCGGCATTCCGGGCATTGCCAGACGTCCCAGCGGATCATGCCTCCGGAGCAGCAGCTCGGGAAGTCGTAGCCGTGATTGTAGTAGACCCCGAGGTCGCGCTGTTCTTTTGAGGATTGGAGGATCCAATCCGCTTGGTCGGCAGGACCGAATTCCATCCGGCGGCCGTGCACGTCACAGACCGAGGCGTCGATCACCGATGCTCCGCCGTCCTCCACTTTTGAGAGCATCGCGTGGTGATAGTCGGTATAGCCCCCGGTCTGATGAGTGATGTAGAGGCGAAAGCGATAGGTCTTCCCCAGGTCGAGCTTGCGCTCCAATTCCTCGTCCGCAATCGGGCTGTTAATGTAGTAAGGCTCTCCGTTGGGCTTGTTGAAATTCTCGATCCTTAGCCACGGGTAGAAGTCGCTTTTGCTGATGATCGGGCGTCCGGTCACCAGCACTTCCTTCACCTTGTAGTGGGATCCCTTTGAAGAGACGTTCAAGACCACGACGTTTCGGGCACAACTGCCGAGGATCGCCGGCAAAACCGCAACGAGAAGGAGGGCGCGCATCAGGCGGTTGTTAGGGAAGGGGAGAGTCATTTCAGTCGCGGAAGCCGGGACATTCCGTCCGTTGTTGGAGAGGAGCCAATGCCATTTCGTCCGGGATGGGAAACATCATCGTCTCGTCCTCTTGCCCGGACGACCGGGGGAAATCGCCTTGCCGTCGGCGGGCAGACGTGGCATCTCTTCGTCGTGTTCTTTCGATATTCGCTTTCCCGATCTCGATCCCGCCTCAGTTGAGGCGCGTTGATCCTTTTGGAAAGTGAAGCGGCGAGGTTGCCGCAACCGTTTGCTAAACGGATTGTCCCGCAAGGGATGGGGTTCACGTCCTCCGCTTTCCGCCTTCTGGAAGGTGCCGCTGAATGGCCGGCGACCGGTCTTGAAAACCGGGGTAAGTGAAAGCTTAGGGGTTCGATTCCTCCACCTTCCGCCAATTTCTTTTTCATGAGCGTCTGACCGAGTGGTCGAAGGTGGCGGACTGTAACCCCGCCGGCGAAAGCCCGCACAGGTTCGAATCCTGTGGCGCTCACTCTCTCGAACAACGCCTTGCACTTCAGTTCCGGGAATCTGCCCGTGCCGTGAAAAAGTCCGGGCGTTGTCCGGAAAGGGCGCCCTTGTTCGTTGGTTGGGAGAACACCTTCTCCAAGACATGAAAGCCAAGATCAGCCCATTCCTCTGGTTCGACCATCAGGCCGAAGAAGCCGCCAATTTCTACTGCAGCATCTTCCCCAACTCGAAGATTCTCGAGATCTCGCGCTACAGCGAGGCCGGGCAGGAGAACCATCGCCGCCCGCCGGGGTCGGTGATGGTGGTTTCCTTCGAGCTCGATGGCCAGAAATTCTCTGCGCTGAACGGCGGGCCGATCTTCCACTTCAGTTGCGCGGTGTCGTTTGTCGTCGACTGCGAGACGCAGGAGGAGATCGACTACTACTGGGAAAAGCTCGGCGCGGGCGGGGCTCCCGAGGCGCAGCAATGCGGCTGGCTGGCGGATCGCTTTGGGCTATCGTGGCAGATCGTGCCGGCCTTCATGGACAAGCTGTTCACCGACGCGGAGAGCCCGGGAGCCAAGCGAGCCATTACCGCGATGATGAGGATGAAGAAGCTCGATATCGCGGCGCTCCAAGCCGCCTACGATGGCTGAGGCTCACTTCTCGATTTCCTTCAACACGTCGGCCGCCTGCTGCTCGGTCGAGGCCTCGAGGTCGCGCCAGGCGAGCTTGCCGTCCTTGAAGAGGAAAGCCTGCCGCTTCGTGAAGCCCAAGCTGTGCGGCACGCCGAAGGCATCGGCGACCTTGGCCTCCTTGTCGGCGAGGAGCGGGAAGGGGAGCTTGTACTTCTCCTGAAAAGCCTTCTGGGCCGCCACGTCGTCCATGCTCACGCCGAAGACTTTCACCTTCTTCTCGGTGAGTGTGGCGTAGGAGTCCCGCAGTGAGCAGGCCTGCTTGGTGCAGCCCGGGGTATCGGCCTTCGGGTAGAAATAGACGAGCGTCCAGCCCCCGGCGCCGGCTTCGGCGAGTTTCACCTCCTGGCCGTCCTGATTCTTCGCCGTGACGGCTGGCAGCGCCGCTCCGACCTCGATTGGCTCGGCCGCGGCGGCGGCGATGGCGAGCCCGATGGGGGCGACGGCGGCGGCGAGAATTTGGAGCGGCTTCATGGAGGCGGTAGGTTGCCACGGGAACGCCGGGCCGCAAGAGGACGATTTTTCAATGGACAGTAACGCCGGGCGACGCTAGAGCCTCCGCCCGCCCGCGAGGGCAGCACTTGGTAACGGCAGAGTAGCTCAGGGGTAGAGCAGAGGACTCATAAGCCTTTGGTCGGCGGTTCAAATCCGCCCTCTGCTACCAAGGTGACCCGATCTGGAAGTTTAGTTTTCTTCCAGAGGAGGCGCAGCGATTGGAAACTTCCCGATCCTGCTTTGAAGATCGGACCCCGGATTGAGTGGACTTTCGTGTCTCCAAGGGATACCGTGACATAGTGCTCGGAAAATGGGGGCCCTGTGGGGCCGTTTGGGGCAATGGAACTGCACCCTTGGATTCCCTCGTGGAATCGTCGGTGGGCTCCTGACACCAGAGATCCGGCCCGCAAAAAACAGGAGCCGGGAATGTTTTCGTCGCGGGTATCCGCATTCAAGGGTGATCCTTGGCGAAACGTCGGCCGACAAGATGCGGTCGATGTTCGGTGGCGGCGCGAATCCGATGGTCCCGCTCCTCGGCAAAAAGCCCGCCTCGTCCGGATGCTTGCGCCTAGACAGCTTTTGTCAGTCCTGCCTATCAAACCATCGTGAAACGCCGAGTCTCCCTTCTTCTCCCGACCTTCTTTTTGTTGGGGCTGCTGATTTGGCTGATAAGACCTGAAATTGGGGAGCGGGATGGTGTGATTCCATCATCCTCCGCAGGCAGCGGAGTAGGGGAATCCCGGGCCTTGGAAGGGTTCGCGGAATGGCGGGCCAAGTTCCGCACCCGCGAGCCCGAGCGGGGCGAAATGGAGACCGGTCTCCGGATCGCCCTGGCGCGCAAGGAGCAAATGTTGGAGTGGATGGCCAAGGATCCCGCCCGCGCCTTGAAAGATGCCATCTCCCGCAGCGACTACGAGGAATTGCCGGAGGCGCTCAAGCCGCATTTCGAGAGGTCCTTCAATGAAGTGGCAAGCTTGCGGGTGATGCCGGTTTGTATTCCCGGCTTGGCGAGGGAGCCAGTGTGGACGTTGGTTTCCGGGAGCCAAACCTTCCGGGCAAACGTGGTGGGTCGCCGCAAGGGCCAAAGTAGCAAGGAAGACACCCCGTTGGCTGGCATCGTGCTGGGAGACCACGCGGTGCTGCGCGAGCATGCTTTTGAGAAGCTGGGCTCTGACGACCTCAAGGTTTTAGGGAGGCGGCCCTCCGGTCAGGCAGACCCGGGCCGTGATTACTCCAGTGGCTTGAGGTTGGGCTCCGGCCAGGTGACGGCGCTAGCCGGGGGAAAGCTCTATCACTTCGCCAGCGAAGCATCTCTCGATGCGTTTAACGCGAGGCTTTCGGCTCTCGACGACAGGCCCGGTCCCCATGCCGGCTCCCGGGTGGTCTTGGCGTCGCCCGGCGACTCCGGCTCAGGTGATGGCGGCTTTCCGTGGAACGAGGTCGAAGACGAGGTGGACCGGCTTGCCAGCGCGTGGACGGAAACACCGAAGAAGGTGTTCCTCATCCGTGTGGATTTCCCGAATCTGACCGGGCAATCCGCCAGCGAGGCCCAACTGGAGGGCATTCTCAACGGTGCGGTTACGACAAGTATCGCGCAGATGTCCTACGGCAAGACGCGCATCATCGGAGAGGCGAGCACGATGATAGTCCGCTTGCCCGAGACTTACGACTACTACAGTGCCGGAGAGAAAAACGAGGAACTGCACCAAGATGCCAGCGATGCCTACGAGGCGATCGCCGGGATCGGATCACTGGGTGCCTACGACATTGTAGGAGTGCACTTCAACAGTATCGCGATGACTTCGGGGGGCGCGCTTTACGCCGGGCTCGCCACGCTGGGGGGGACGAAGATGTGGATTCAAGCGACGATCAGTTTCTCCACCTTCGTCCACGAGCTCGGCCACAACTACGGGATCCATCACGCGAGCTTCTGGAAGACGACCAATGGGACCGTGCTCGGTCCGCCCGCCACCCAGGAGGAATACGGAGATCCCTTTGACGTGATGGGCAGTGGCACGGATGTGTCGATCCATCATTTCAGTGCGAGTGGCAAAGGCCGTTTGAATTGGCTAACGTCCTCCCAGATTGCGAGCGTGAGTTCCGCCGGGAGTTCCGGAATACGGAGAATCCATCGTTTCGATGACGCCGGCACCACCGGCGCCACCCAGGCGGTAAGGGTTTCGATCCCGGGAAGTCCGGATAACTATTGGATCGGCTACCGGGCGGGGGTTCCCCTTAATCAGTCCCTTGGAAACGGCGCCTTCTTCACCTTGGAGAAGACGGGCGTGCCCCAGACTTTGCTGCTCGATCTCACTCCCGGTTCCGCCTCCGGGAAGATGGATTGCGCGCTGCCGTTGGGTAAGACCTATTCCGATCCAAATGGAGTCCACATCACGCCGGTGGCGAAAGGTGGCAGCGGTGGGGACGCCTGGCTGGATGTGAATGTGCAGGTCGGGTCCTTCGCCGGGAACCAGCCACCGGTCTTGAGCTTGAATGCACCGGCGACCGCAGTTCCCCGCCAGACGATCCCGCTGTCCGTGACGGCGAACGACCCCGATGGCGATCCCCTGATCTATCAATGGGACTTCGGGGACGGCACTGCCGCCGTCATTCACGGGACAGCGAGCGTCGATCACATGTGGGCTTTGGGCGGGACTTACACCGTGAAGGTGACGGCGAACGACATGAAGGGCAGCAGCGCGACGACCCAAGCTACGGTCACGATGGCCGACCCGCTCGCGAGCTGGACAGGGGCTTCCACCCCCATCGTCTATGAGGCTGTGCACTATCTCGGCGGACGTTTCGTCGGCATGAGTTCGGCTGGCTTCCACTTCTCTGCCGATGGGGTGAATTGGGAGCACATCGTCAGGAGCGGCAATAACATGTCGTACCAAGCAGGCCCCATGGCCTACGACGGCGATGTTTTCGTGGCCTCGTCAGGCGCGACTTTCTTCCGCTCGCGGGATGGAAGAACTTGGGAGGCTGCGGTCTCGACTCCCCCGGCGGCCGCCATGAGGGCCGTGAAAAGCACCCCGGGTAAATTCGTGGGAGTCGGGGACGGCTTCAGCCTCATTTCCTCCGACCAAGGGAAAACCTGGCAGTCGTATCCCATTGGAACCGGCTTGGAATTGAGAGGCCTCGCCTTTGGGCGCGGCATGTTTGTCACGGTCGGCCGCGCCGGTGATTTGTCCACGGGGAGTCCTGCTGTGTACACGTCCCCGGATGGGATCAACTGGACGGCCTGTTCAGTTCCAGTCGTCCAGTCCTCCACCGGGAAGTTCCTCGGAGTGGAATTCGTGGACGGGGTGTTCTACGCGTTCGGTGAGCAAACCGGAATCTTGCGCTCCACCGATGGCGTGTCCTGGACTGTGGCGCTGGATCGGAGCGCGTCGATTTGGAGTGATGGCTCACTCTTGGCGATCCGCAGCCTCACTGCAGGCCCTGGTTTCCTGCTCGCTGCAGCAAGTAATGGGTTAAGGCACATCTGGTTGTCTTCCTTGGATGGCCATACTTGGGTGCGTGGTCCCGCCCCCACCTACGCCCCGAACTCGCTCTATGCGGACGGGAGGCTTGTTTCAGGTAAAACTCATGGTTCCTCCGCCTCTCCCAAGTTCTACTCTACGGGCACGCTCCAACCGTCAAACCGCGCACCCACTGCCTCAGTCGATGCGCCAGCCGTTTGCGCCGCTCGGGAGCCGGTATTGTTCCGGTCGCAATGCACCGATCCGGATGGCGATCCGCTGACCCTGCTCTGGGACTTTGGCGACGAAACGCTTTTGGAAGAAACTTCCAATTGTTACCACCGCTTCCTCGCGGGAGGGACTCACCAAGTGAAGCTTCACGCGCTCGACCGGCGCGGGGGGGTGACCACGGTGACGAAATCCGTGACGGTGACGGATCCCTTGGCAAACTGGACGCAGCTCGCTTCCAACACGACCGATCGTCTCGAATCGATTGCGGCTGGGGGCGGCAGGCTCGTGGCCGTCGGACATTCCGGTGGAGCTTACCGGACTTCCCCCGACGGGGTGAGCTGGACCGGCGGCAGGATCAGCCCGGAGACCTACCCGTACCCCTTTCTCGACGAGATTGTTTATCACGACGGCCAATTCGTTGCCTGCGGCTACGACGGGACCAGCGGGTCTTCCCAAGGAGTGATCTATACTTCGCCGGACGGGACTACTTGGACGCTCCGCTATCTGGAGAGTGGGTCCCTGACGGCTTTGGTCTCGGCAGGTGGCCGTTGCTATGCGGGAGGCGGCGACAGCACGATCTTGTCTTCAGTCGACGGTGTTTCCTGGTCCCCGCTTCTGGGCGGGCAACCAGGGGGGTTCAGCAGTTTCGCTTATGGGAACGGCCATTTCGTGGCAGGTGGCACCCGCTTGGACTCGCGGCTGGTGATGACTTCGCCGGACGGGAATACGTGGACCGATACCAGCAGCGGCCTGGGAAGCTACCAAACCACCTCGCTAGGCATGCTCTTTCATACAGGAGACAGGTTTATCGGCGCTTCAGGCGACAGTGTGGCGGCCCGCAGGGGCGACATCCTCTACTCCCTGAATCACGGAGCCACGTTCAAAAAAACGGGAACCAAGCTGGACTCCCTCCGGGCCTTCGGTGGGGGCAACGGCCTGATCCTAGGCTCCGGGATCATGTCCTTGACCAACGCTCAGGTGAACATTGTATCGATTGACGGGATGGAGTGGCGGCCCTTGCCCACGCCTGCCCAATCGGACCGGACGGACATCGCCTATTTCAACAGTCGCTTTTACACGGCGGGGCTTGCAGGCTCGATCTGGCGTTCCGGCGAAGTGCCTCCACTAGCAGCGGCGGGATATGCTGGCTGGCAGACCGCCTGCTTCCCGGGAGGTGACGTGCGGTCCGGGCCGGACGATGACTTCGATGGAGACGGGATACCGAACCTAGCTGAATATGTCACCGGTAGCGATCCCCGCGACCGGGAAGACCGCGGCGAGATCATCGCCGAAGTAGCGGGGGAGGTCTTCACCATGATCGTTCCCAAGACCGGAGGTGCGGACGATGCGGTTTGCCACGTAGAGTACTCGGAACATTTGGATGGCTGGAGTCAGGAAGGCGTGGAAATCGTGGAGGACAGCAGCGAGCGTTTGGTGGTGAAGGTTCCCACCTCGGCGCGCGCGGGCTTTCTGCGGGCGGTCTTCGCTTTGAGGTGAGAGGCGTGCCGTGATCATCGCATTTGCGTCCCAGACCGGCCCCGGATTCCGCGCCGCCGCCTTGTCCGCGATCAACTGCCGGGATGCTGCCTTTGACGGAGTTTTTTCCGCTGCGGCGGATATTATTTTCACCCGCCGTAGTTTGAATATTCGGAGCACTGGCCGAGAAAACCGCCGTGCTTTCCGTCCTCCATGCGTTCTAGCGCAGCTGGAAGTTTCTCTGTACAAAAGGGTTCAAGAGATGATGGCCGGAAAGGTGGGTGGCCCAAATCTCTAAAAAATCAGCCCCAGCGCAGGGGAATTCCGGGTGAATTTTTTTCCGAAATAGGACTTGTCAGGTGACCTTCGATCCCTAGATTCGCCGCCCCACATCGCCACCCGCCAACCGGTATTCATTGCCACGCGGGCGGCTTCATTCTCCAAACACTATCGGGTGCAGCTCCGGACAAAAGGCTCCTGCGAGGGATTTTTCGCTCGCTTCCTTGTCCGGCGACGCATCCAGCGAACACCGAACCACGCAGGAATCCCATGCCGACCATCAATCAGCTCGTCCGTAAAGGACGACAGACTCCGATCGAGAAATCGAAGTCTCCGGCGATGAGCAATTGCCCGCAGCGCCGAGGCGTCTGCCTTCAGGTCATGACCCGCACCCCGAAGAAGCCGAACTCGGCGCTCCGGAAAGTGGCGAAGGTCCGCCTGACCAATGGCTACGAAGTGATCGCCTACATCGGCGGTGAAGGCCACAACCTTCAGGAGCACTCCATCGTGCTCGTCCGCGGCGGCCGTGTGAAAGACCTTCCAGGTGTCCGCTACCACATCGTCCGTGGTTCGCTCGACACCCTCGGCGTCGACAAGCGCCGCCAGAGCCGCTCGAAGTACGGCGCCAAGCGTCCGAAGCCGGGCCAAGCCGCAGCTCCTGCCAAGGGTGGCAAGGGCGGTAAGAAGTAATCCTGCTTCGCAAGCCTTAATCTTTTCCGACCATGTCACGCCGCAAGCGCACTTTCCACAAGCCCGATCGCCGGGACTCCCGCTACGACAGCTCCCTCGTGGGTCACCTGATTTCCAAGGTGATGATCGATGGCAAGCGGTCCCTCGCGGAACGCATCGTCTATGCCGCCATCGACAAGGCGAGCGAAGGCGCCGATACCGTCGATCCGCTCGAGATCGTCACCCGCGCCATTGAGAACGCCAAGCCACGCGTGGAAGTGAAGAGCCGCCGTGTCGGTGGTGCCACTTACCAGGTTCCGCTCGAAGTGAACCCGGATCGTTCCGAGTCCCTCGCCCTGCGTTGGATCGTCGGTTACGCCCGCGGCCGCAAGGGCACCCCGATGCACGTGGCACTCGCCAACGAACTGAAGGATTCCGCCAATAACCAAGGCTCGTCCGTCCGCAAGCGCGACGACGTGCACAAGATGGCCCAGGCCAACCGCGCCTTCGCCCACTTCCGCTGGTAAACAAGTCAACGGGGAGTTCCTTCCCCATCCCGCCATGTCTTCCAATCCCAACAATCCTGATCGCCCGTATCCGCTTGAGCGGACGCGGAACATTGGGATTGCGGCGCACATCGACGCCGGGAAGACGACGCTCACCGAGCGCATCCTCTTCTACACGGGGATGATCCATAAGATCGGCGAGGTGCACGACGGTGCCGCCACGACCGATTGGATGGAGCAGGAGCGCGAGCGCGGCATCACGATCACCTCCGCCGCTGTGACCACCAAGTGGATCCAGCTTGCGGAAGAAGGCGTGACCAAGCTGTTCCCGAAGGCGGAGCAGCGGATCAACATCATCGATACCCCCGGCCACGTGGACTTCACGGCCGAGGTCGAGCGCTCCCTGCGGGTGCTCGATGGAGCGATCGTCGTCTTCTGCGGCGTCGCCGGGGTGCAGCCTCAGACCGAGACGGTCTGGCGCCAGGCCACAAAGTATCACGTCCCGCGGATCGTCTTCGTTAACAAGATGGACCGCGTCGGCGCGAACTTTAACAACGTCTTCAATGAGGTGAAGGAGAAGCTCGGCGCGAACGCCGTGCGGGTCCTGATCCCGATCGGTGCCGAGGATTACCTCACCGGCCAGATCGACGTGGTGAACCAGAAGGAGATCCACTTCAACGACGACGACAAGTTCGGCTCGACCTACGAGGTGCGCGAACTCAGCGCCGATCAAAAGATCATCGCCGAAGCCGCCTACACCGAACTGGTGAGCACCGTGGCCGACGTGGACGACCAACTCGGCGAGAAATTCCTCATGGAGGAGCCGATCACCAAGGAGGAGCTCAAGCAGGCCATCCGCCGCGCCACGATCGCGAACAAGCTGGTGCCCGTTGCCGGCGGTTCCGCCTTCAAGAACAAGGGTGTCCAATACCTCATCGACGCCGTCGTCGATTACCTCCCGAGCCCGCTGGAACTCCCGGCGATGATCGGCATGGACCCGGATAACGAGGAGCACAAGATCGAGGTCCACACCACCGACCACGAGAAGTTCTGTTCCCTCGCCTTCAAACTCTGGGCGGACAAATTCGTCGGTAAGCTCGTTTTCTTCCGCGTCTATTCCGGTGTGATCAAGAAGGGCGACACGGTTTACAACCCGCGAACCCGCCGCTCCGAGCGAGTTGGCCGCCTGATCCAGATCCAGGCCGACGAGCATAAAGACATCGATGCCTGTTACGCCGGCGATATCGCCGCGATGGTCGGGATCAAAAACGTCACCACTGGTGACACCCTGGCCAAAGAAGGTTACCACGTCGTTCTCGAACCCCCCACTTTCCCGGATCCCGTCATCTCCATGGCGGTTGAGCCAAAAACCAAAGCCGACCAGGAAAAGCTGGCACTCGCTTTGGCCCGCCTCTCCGAAGAGGACCCCACCTTCCACGTCAAGACCGACGAGGAGACCGGCCAGACCATCATTTCCGGCATGGGCGAACTTCACCTGGAGATCATCGTCGATCGCCTGCGCCGCGAATTCAAGGTAGAGGCCAATACCGGCGCTCCCCAGATCGCCTACCGCGAGACCATCACTGCCGAAGCCCCGGGCGAAGGCAAGCTGGTCAAGCAATCCGGCGGCCGCGGCCAATACGGCCACGTGCGCCTGCAGGTCCGCCCGAATGAAAAGGGCAAGGGCCTGACGATCGAAAACAAGATCGTCGGTGGTGAAATCCCGAAGGATTACCACAACGCCGTTTTCAAGGGCGTGAAGGAAGCCATGACGAATGGCATCATCGCCGGCTACCCGGTCATCGATGTCCACGTCGACGTCCTCGGCGGCTCCTTCCACGAAGTCGATTCCAACGAGAACGCCTTCACGATGGCCGCGATCTTCGCCGTGAAGGACGCCTTCAAGAAGGCCAAGGCCATTCTCCTCGAGCCGATCATGGCCGTGGAAGTCTCCACTCCGGACGACTACCAGGGCGATGTGATGGGCGATCTGAACCGCCGTCGCGGCCAGATCCAGAACATGGAAAACAAGGGCAAGCTCGCCGTGATTCACGCGAACGTCCCCTTGAAGGAAATGTTCGGCTACTCCAATGCCGTCCGCTCGCTCTCGTCGGGCCGGGCTTCCTACTCCATGACCCCGTCGCACTTCGAACAAGTGCCGGGCAACATCGTCGCCGAGATCGTCACCGACCAAGGCAGCTAAAGACTTACCCAACATCTCACACTAATCCACCGCCATGGAAAACCAGAAGATCCGCATCCGCCTGCGCGCTTTCGATCACCGCGCCATCGACCGCTCCGCCGCGGAGATCGTCGAAACCGCCAAGCGCACCGGTGCCAAGGTGGCCGGCCCGATCCCGCTCCCGACCCGCATTGAGAAGTTCAGCGTGAACCGCTCCGTGCACGTCAACAAGAAGTCGATGGAACAGTTCGAGATCCGCACCCACAAGCGCGTGCTCGACATCGTCGATCCCACCGCCCGCACCGTCGATGAGCTCAAGAAGCTCAACCTTCCCGCCGGTGTCGACATCGCCATCCGCATCTGAGGTCCAGTCAGGATCTCGAATCTCAGTTCTCAACTTTCAAATCGACCACCGCCATGTCTCTCGGACTTCTCGGCAAAAAGCTCGGTATGACCCGCCTCTTCGATGAGGCGAGCCAGGCCATGATTCCCGTCACCGTCATCGAAGTGAGCGGCAACACCTGCCTGCAGGTGAAGACCGTTGAAAAGGACGGCTACTCCGCTGTTCAAGTCGGCTACGGCGACAAGAAGGAGTTCCGCACGGACAAGCCTTCGCTCGGCCACTTCAAGAAGCACGGCTCCACGCCGAAGTACAAGGTGCAGGAGTTCCGCTTCGCCGCCGACCAGGCAGCGCCGGAAACCCACACCGGCATGGAAACCTTCACCGCCGGCCAGTGGGTCGACGTGATCGGCACCAGCAAGGGCCGCGGCTTCCAGGGTGCCGTCAAGCGCCACGGTTTCGGTGGTCTCAAGCAGACCCACGGCTCCATGATGCACCGCCGGACCGGCGCCATCGGTTGCCGCTCCACCCCGGGCCGCGTCTGGAAGAACCAGAAGATGCCCGGACACATGGGTGATGTGCCCCGCACCACGCAGAATCTCAAGGTCGTCGCCGTGCGCCCTGAGGATGGCGTGATCCTGATTTCCGGTGCCGTCGCCGGCGCCAAGGGCGGTTTCGTCACCATCCGCCCTGCCAAGAAGAAGACCGCTGCCGCCTGAGGCCGGGTTTGAACCGAAACTCTCAATCGCATCCCAGTCATGCCCGCGAAAACTTTCACCGCTGACGCCGCGCAGAGCGCGAACATCCTGCTCGCCGAAGCCGACAAGGGCGCCCAGGCCGTGCACGATCTCGTCACCGCCTACCACGCCAACCGCCGCACCGGTTCCGCCAACACCAAGACCCGTGGCGAAGTCCGCGGTAATAACAAGAAGATCTACAAGCAGAAGGGCACCGGTAACGCCCGTCACGGCGACAAGCGCGCCCCGATCTTCGTGGGTGGTGGTGTTGTCTTCGGTCCGCGTCCCCGCGACTACTCGAAGCACGTCCCGAAGAACGTCCGCAAGCTCGCCTTGCGCCGCGTGCTCGGGGACCTCGTCCGCGAGGAAACCGCCAAGGTCCTTCCTTCCTTCTCCATCGCCGATGGCAAGACGAAGTCCTTCATCGCCGCCGTCTCCGCTGACGCCGCGCCGAAGAAGGTGCTCATCGTTGCCAAGAGCTTCGACGAGAAGACCTACCTCTCCGCCCGCAACGTCGGCTGGGCCCAGCTCGTCACCGCCGAAAGCGTGAACGTCGAGGAACTCCTTCACGCCAACACCGTGTTGCTCGTGGAAGACGCCCTTGAGACGCTCGCCAAGCGCACCGCCTAATCTCATCGCTGAAACCGCGCCATGAAAGACATCTACCAAGTCATCAAGAACGTCCGCCTCAGCGAGAAGGCCACCATGCTCCAGGAGACCAACAATGAGGTCGTCCTCGAGGTGAACCGCGAGGCCAACAAGCTCGATATCAAGCGCGCCGTCGAAACCCTGCTGGGCAAGAAGGTCGCCGCCGTCCGCACCGCCAACTACGCCGGCAAGGCCAAGCGCCGCCGCCGTGCCGATGAAGGCCGCACCAACCACTGGAAGAAGGCTATCGTTCGTCTCAAGGAAGGCGAAACGCTCGACCTCGTCTGATTTTTCTAACCGGCTAACCCCGAACCAACCCCACCAGAGCCATGCCTCTCAAGGAGTTCACACCCAATACCCCGTCCGAACGCTACAAGGTGCTTCCGTCCTTCGACGAAATCACCAAGCACAAGCCGGAGAAGAGCCTTCTTACCCCGCTCAAGAGGAGCGGCGGCCGTAACAACACCGGCCGGATCACCACCCGCCACATCGGCGGTGGTCACAAGCGCCACTACCGCCTGATCGACTTCAAGCGGACCAAGCATGAAGTGACCGCCACCGTGGTCGGCATCGAGTATGATCCGAACCGCACCTGCCGCATCGCGCTCCTCCAGTACAAGGATGGCGTGAAGAGCTACATCCTGGCTCCTGCCGGTCTTGAGACCGGTGCGACCGTGGTGTCCGGCGAAAAGGCCGCCCCGAAGGTGGGCAACGCGATGCCACTCAAGAGCGTCCCGCTCGGCACCGCGATCCACAACATCGAGCTGATCCCGGGCAACGGCGGCAAGGTCGCCCGCGCTGCCGGCCAGCAGGCCGTGCTCTCCAACCGCGAAGGCGGATGGGCGCTGATCAAGATGCCTTCCGGTGAAATCCGCCGCTTCAACGAGAACTGCTACTGCACCATCGGCACCGTCGGCAACCGCGACCACATGAACGAGGTGTCCGGCAAGGCTGGCCGCACCCGCTGGCAGGGCGTCCGCCCGACCGTCCGCGGCATGTGCATGAACCCCGTCGACCACCCGAACGGTGGTGGCGAAGGCAAGTCGAAGTCCGGTGGTGGTCGCCAGCACCTTCTCAGCCCCTGGGGCCACGCGAAGGGTCAGAAGACCCGCAAGCCGAAGAAGGTCACCAGCACCTTCATCGTCGAAAGCCGCCACAACAAGAAGCGCTAAGCTAATCTTTACCTCACGAACTCATGCCTCGCTCTCTCAAGAAGGGTCCGTACATCGACCAGAAGCTTCTGGCCAAGATCGATACCGCTGCCGCCGCTGGCGACAAGAAGCCGATCAAGACCTGGAGCCGCGCCTCGATGGTCACGCCAGACTTCGTCGGCCTGAACTTCGCCGTGCACAATGGCAAGACCTTCGTCCCGGTGTATGTCACCGAGAACATGGTCGGCCACAAGCTCGGTGAATTCGCCCCGACCCGCCTGTTCCGCCAGCACGGCGGTATCGGCAAGAAGTAAGCCGTTCACGCTCACACTCCCGTTTCCATGCACCGCTCGCGTCCATTCGCTCTCACCGCCGCAGTCCTCGGACTGTCCGCGGGGGCGTGGACTTGTGCGGCGCAGGGAACGGATGTGGCGGCCTTGCAGGACCGGATCATCGATCAGGAAGCCAAGATCAAGTCGCTCGAAAAGGCTCTCGTGGAGTCGAACCGGGCGGAGAAACTGGCGACCGAGGAAAAGAATCAGGTCAAGCTCCGCCTCGAAGCGCTCGGCCGCGATTTGCTCGATGGTGGCGACGACCGTCTGGTCCAAGCCAATGCCGACCTCGAAGTAGTCCGCCGCCGCTCCAGCGACCTCGAAGCCGTTTGCTCCCGCCTCGTGGGCGTGGTGACCGACTACCTCCGCCAGGCGGTGGCCGCGAACCCCGACGCACGTCTGCGAGTGGAAACCGCCATGCGGGAGCTTGACGAAGTGCTCGGCCTGAGGCAGAAGCCCGCCCCCGCAGCCGCCGCCGGTTCCGCCGGCCAAGCAAAAGTGGTGAGCATCGACTCGGAAAGCGGCCTCCTCGTCCTCAACGTCGGGGAAAGCCAGAACGCCCGCATCGGCACCACTTATCGCCTCGTCCGCGGGGAACAATCATTCGGCACCGCCATCGTGGCCGACGTCCGCCGCAACGTATGCGGCGCCTTTGTCGAGGAGCTCGACCCGGGTCAAGGCCCGGTCCGCCTCGGCGATTCCGCCCTTCTCATCACTGAATAATCCGCGCGCCGCGCACCATTCTCTCAAACGCCTCACCGACCCGATCCATGGAAGTCAAGAGCACCACCAAATACGTCCGCCTGTCCCCGAAGAAGGCGCGCGACGTCGCCCGCGAAATCCAAGGGCTGCCCGTGTCGAGCGCGCTCGACATTCTCACCTTCACTCCGAAGAAGGCCGCCTTTCACATCAACAAGACCCTCAAGACCGCAATCGCGGACGCCGAGAACAACTTCTCGTTGAGTGCCGAGTCGCTGATCGTGAAGGAAGCCGTGATCGGCGCCGGTCCGGTCCTCAAGCGCTTCTCGCCGCGGGCCAAGGGCTCCGCCGGTGCCATCCTCAAGCGCACCAGCCACATCTTCATCACCCTCGCGGAAGCGCCGGAAGGCGAACCGAAGCGCAAGAAGGTCAACGTTTCCCCGAAGGCTTCCAAGGACGCCTGATCCCAATCACACACCGCATTTCATCATGGGCCAGAAAGTCAACCCCATCGGTTTCCGCCTCGCCGTTTCCAAAGACTGGCGCTCCAAGTGGTTCGCCGCCGGCAAGGATTACGCCGAGAAGCTCCACGAGGACCTCCGCATCCGCGGCTACATGCGCTCGCGCCTGCAGTTCGCAGCGCTTGCCCGCGTGGTCATCGAGCGCGCTTGGAATAGCGTCCGCGTCACGCTCCACACCTCCCGCCCGGGCCTGATCATCGGCCGCAAGGGTTCGGAGATCGAGCGCATGACCAAGGAGATCTCCGACATCTGCAAGGGTGCCCAGGTGAAGATCGACATCGTCGAGATCCGCAAGCCGGAGCTGGATGCCCAGCTCATCTGCGAGCAGGTCGCCGTGCAGCTCGAGCGCCGTATTTCTTTCCGCCGCGCCATGAAGCGCGCCGTGCAGACCGCCATGGACTTCGGTGCTGAAGGCATCCGGATCCGTTGCGCTGGCCGCCTCGGTGGTGCTGACATCGCCCGCTCGGAGTGGTACCGCGAAGGCAAGGTGCCGCTTCAGACGCTGCGCGTGCCGCTCGACTACGGCTTCGCTGAAGCCCGCACCGTTTACGGCGTGATCGGCATCAAGTGCTGGGTCAACAAGAAGGAAGACGACGGCAGCTCCCCGCGCCCTGAGCGTGGTGGCGACCGCCGCGACCGTGACAACCGCGGCCCACGTGGCCCGCGCCCGCCGCGTAACAACGGCTGATCAGAATTTTAACACGAACCATTTTTCCCAGGAGGATTTGAGCCATGCCCTTGATGCCCAAACGCACGAAGTTCCGGAAGTCGCACCGCGGCAGCCGGGCTGGCAATGCACAGCGCGGAACCACGGTCGCCTTCGGTGACTTCGGTCTCCAGGCCCTCGACCGCGGTTGGATGACCAACCGCCAGATCGAAGCCTGCCGTATCGCGATCAACCGCTTCCTCAAGCGTAAAGGAAAGGTCTGGATCCGGATCTTCCCGCACAAGTCGATCACCGCCCGTCCGCCGGAAACCCGTATGGGTAAGGGCAAGGGCGCCGTCGAGGCCTGGGTCGCCGTGATCCGCCCCGGCAACATGCTGTTCGAAGTCGCCGGCGTGCCGGAGTCGCAGGCCAAGGAGGCCATGCGTCTTGCTTCCTACAAGCTCGGCCTTCCGACCCGCTTCGTCGTCCGCAACCCGCACGCCTGAGGCATCACTTCTTAAAGAACCACGACCATGGCTCAGACCAAGTTCAAGGACATCAAGGAGCTCTCCGTGAAGGAGCTCGAGTCCAAGCTCCGCGACCTCAAGGAGGAGGGATTCAACCTCCGCCTGCAGAAGGCCACCGGCACGCTTGAAAATTCCGCCCGCATCCGCGTGCTCCGCCGCGAGGCCGCCCGCGTCCAAACCGTGCTCACCCAGCGTAAGAACGCCTGAGCCGCCCGCATCCGCAGCAGCCACCACCATCCATTTCCATGAGCGAGCAGCCACAGCAGGAAACCGCCGCACACGTCCGCAAGACCCGCGTCGGCGTCGTGACCTCCAACAAGATGAGCAAGACCCTCGTGGTCGAGCACGTCGCCCGGGTGCCCCACCCGAAGTTCAACAAGATCGTCAAGCGCTCCAAGAAGTACTACGTGCACGACGAGAAGGGTGAAGCCCAGATCGGCGACAAGGTCCGCATCGTCGAAACCCGCCCTCTTTCCAAGCTGAAGCGCTGGACGCTCGAGAAGGTGCTCACGCACTGAGTTTTCCGCCGGTTCTACCGATCCACTCACCACACACGCTTTTTCCGCCATGATCCAGATGGAATCCCTCGTTCAGGTCGCCGACAACACCGGCGCCCGCTCTGCCAAGATGATCGGTGTCCTCGGCAAGCGCTCCCGCACCGCACAGGTGGGAGACATCATCACCGCCCACATTCGCGACTCGATCCCGACCGCCTCGGTCAAGAAGGGCTCTGTCGTGAAGGCAGTGGTCGTCCGCACCGCTTTCCCGATCCGTCGTGCTGACGGCTCCGTCCTTCGCTTCGATGGCAACGCGATCGTCATCATCGACAAGGACAACAACCCGAAGGGCACCCGCATCTTCGGACCGGTCGCCCGCGAACTGCGTGAAAAGCAGTTCATGAAGATCGTCTCGCTTGCACCCGAGGTCCTCTGAGGCTACGGGGCACCCCTTCAACCGAATATTTCCCATGAAGACTCACGTCAAGAAAGGCGACGAAGTCGAGATCATCGCCGGCAACCACAAGGGCAAGCGCGGCACTGTTCTCTCCGTCGATGCTGAAAAAGGCAAGGTCGTCGTCCAAGGCGGCCGCACCATCAAGAAGGCCACCCGCCGCTCCGAAGCGAATCCCGATGGCGGGATCCTCGAGCAGGACGGCCCCGTCCACATCTCGAATGTAAAGAAACTGGGCTGAGACTTCGGTCTTTGCCCGCGCTTAAGCGCACTAAACGAAGCGCTGACCCGCTAAAACAAAATGAGCACCCCAGTACTGCAAAAGCAATACGCGGAGAAGGTTGCGCCGGCTCTCAAGGAGAAGCTTGGCTACACCAATCCGCATCAGATCCCACGGCTTGAAAAGATCGTGGTCACCTCGTGCATGGGCAAGGCCCCGGACCGCAAGGTCGCGGTGGACGATGCCGTCTCCGAGATCGCCAAGATCACCGGCCAGAAGCCGTCGATCACCTACTCGAAGAAGGCCGTTGCCAACTTCAAGCTGCGCGAGGGTGAAGCCCTCGGTGCCCGCGTGACTCTCCGCGGCGCCCGCATGTGGGAATTCCTGCATCGCTTCATCAACGTCACCGCGCCGAACATCCGCGACTTCCGCGGTATTTCGCCGAAGGGCTTCGACGGCCGCGGCAACTACGCCGTCGGTCTGCCTGACCAGTCCATCTTCCCTGAAATCGAGCTTGATCAGATCAAGCGCACCATCGGTTTCGACATCATCTTCGTCACCACGGCCAAAACCAATGACGAAGGCCGTGCCCTGCTGACCGAGCTGGGATTGCCGTTCCGCGACGTGAAGAAGGCGGAGACCACCGAAGGCGCCGCCGCCTGATTCCGATTACCTTTCAAGGAACCACCATCATGGCCGTTCTCACCGATCCAATTTCCGACTTCCTGACCCGCTTCAAGAACTGCTGCCGCGCTGGCAACGAGCAGTTCCTGGCCCCCTACTCCCGCATCAAGGCCGACATCGCCAAGGTGCTTCAGGAGGAAGGCTACATCTGGGGCTTCGAAGTCATCACCGACTCCGGACACCCGCAGCTCAAGGTCAAGGCCCGCTACGTCGATGGCCGCCCGGTCCTCACCGACCTCAAGCGGGTCTCCAAGCCCGGCCGCCGCGTTTATTGCGGTGGTCAGGAAATGCCCCGCGTCCTCAACGGACTCGGCATCGCCATCGTCTCCACCTCCAAGGGTGTGATGACCGGCTCCAACGCCAAGCGCAGCCAACTCGGCGGCGAAGTGCTCGGTCACGTCTGGTAATCCCCAACCCGAGAAAGGAACATTTACCATGTCACGAGTTGGTCTCAAACCGATTTCCCTGCCCGCCAAGGTCAGCGTGAAAGTTGACGGCACCACGGTCGTCGTCGAAGGCCCGAAGGGTAAGCTCGATCTCGCGCTTCCCTCCGGCATCACCATCAATGCAGACGACACCGCCACGGTGATCGTCGCCCGCGCCAGCGAGGCACGCACCCACCGCGCGCTGCACGGCACCGTCCGCAGCCTGGTGAACAACATGATCACCGGAGTCTCCCAAGGCTTCTTCAAGGACCTTGAAATCCAGGGCGTCGGTCTCCGTGCCGCAGTCAAGGGCAAGGACCTCGACCTGTCCCTTGGCAAGTCCCACCCGATCCTTCACCCGATCCCGGCCGGTCTGACCGTCACCGTGAACGAAAACACCAAGATCAAGGTGGAAGGCATCGACAAGCAGCTCGTCGGCCAGTTCGCCGCCGAGGTCCGCGGCTTCTACCCGCCGGAGCCTTACAAGGGCAAGGGCGTCCGTTACGTGGGCGAGCACGTTCGCCGCAAGGAAGGCAAGAGCGTCGGCAAGTAACCCCGAAACCTTTACTCGAAATGAGCAAGATCAATCGCAAGGAAGGACGCCGCCGCATCCACGCGCGCATCCGCAAGAAGGTCGCCGGGACCGCCGCACGCCCGCGTCTGGCCGTTCACTACTCGAACCAGCACGTTTACGCGCAGGTCATCGACGACGTCGCCGGTCGTACCCTCGTCTCCGCCTCGACGCTCGACAAGAGCTTCGAAAGTGCCGCCTCGAACGTGGAAGCCGCCGCCAAGGTGGGTGCCCTCGTTGCCGAGCGTGCCAAGGCTGCCAATGTCAGCGCCGTGGTCTTCGACCGCGGTGGTCACCTCTACCACGGCAAGATCAAGGCTCTGGCCGATGCCGCCCGCGAAGCCGGTCTTCAATTCTAATATCTTACCGTCATGGTGACTCCAGATTCGACTCCTACTCCTTCCGCACCCCAGCCCCCGCAGGGCGGCCAGCAACAGCAACCGGGCGGCTACGGCCAGCGCGGCGGCTACGGTGGCAACCGCGGTGGTGGTGGCGGCTACGGCGGCCCTGGTGGCCAGAACCGCGGCGGCCCGCGTGGCCCTCGCCGCGACGACCGCAACCAGCCGCAGGAGTCCGATGGACCCCAGCTCGCTGAGAAGGTCGTCTTCATCAACCGTTGCGCCAAGGTTGTCAAAGGCGGCCGTCGCTTCAGCTTCTCCGCGCTCGTCGTCGCTGGCGACCGCGAGGGCAAGGTCGGCCTCGGCTTCGGCAAGGCCAACGAAGTGGCCGACGCGATCAAGAAGGCCGGCGAGTCCGCCAAGAAGTCGCTCAAGCCGATGAACATCGTGGAAGGAACCATCCCCCACGAAATCTACGCCGAGTTCGGTGGTGGCAAGGTGCTCCTCAAGCCCGCATCGCCGGGAACTGGCATCATCGCCGGCGGTGGCGTCCGCGCCGTCTGCGAAGCAGTCGGCATCCGCGACATCCTCGCGAAGTCGATGGGCTCCTCCAATCACTCGAACGTGGTCAAGGCCACCCTCAAGGCACTCACCCAGCTTCGCACCCGCGACCAGATCCTCGGATCCCGCGGCAAGAAGAAGGAAAAGGCGATTTAGTTCATTGGGAGATTGGGTGATTGAGGTTTTCCGACCCCAGTCGCCTAATTATCCCAATATCCCAATTAACTTCAAAAAGTTATGAAACTTCACACTCTCGCGCCTAATAAAGGTGCCAAGCACCGGGTCAAGCGCCTCGGCTGCGGCGAAAGCTCCGGCCACGGCAAGACCTCCGGCAAGGGCAACAAGGGCCAGAAGGCCCGCTCCGGCAGCGGCACCCGCGTCGGTTTCGAAGGTGGCCAGATGCCCCTTCACCGTCGTCTGCCCAAGCGCGGCTTCAACAACTTCAACTTCAAGACCAAGGTCGAAGTGGTGAACCTGGCCCAGCTCGACAAGGCCTTCAACGACGGCGACACCGTCAATGAAGAAGCCCTGCGCAAGGCCGGTCTCATCAATCGCGCCTGCGAACAGGTCAAGGTGCTCGGCCTCGGCGAGATCAGCAAGAAGCTGACCATCGTCGTGGACACGATCAGCGCCTCGGCCAAGGAGAAGGTCGAAAAGGCTGGCGGCTCCGTCCAGCTCATCGCTTGATCCTCTGTTGGTCATACCCGTCTTGACGGTTCTCCGGCGAGGAAGCGCTTGATCGCTTCCTCGCCTTGTTTACAAACCCGTCGCTTTTTGCAGCTCACCGCTTCCCCATGATCTCCGCGTTCGCGAATACTTGGAAGGTGCCGGAACTCCGGGACCGCATTCTTTTCACCCTGGCGATGATCATCATCGTCCGCCTTGGCGTTCACATCACGTTGCCCGGGGTGAATTCCGCGGTCATCGAGAAGTGGATGGCCGATGCTGCGAAGACCGACGGCGGCAACGCCTTCGGCGCGATGCTCACCATCTTCGCCGGTGGTGGCCTCCAGCAGGCCGGCATCTTCGCGCTGGGGATCATGCCCTACATTTCCGCATCGATCATGGTGCAGCTCATGACCGCGGTGGTGCCGAAGCTGGCCCGCCTGGCCCGTGAAGACGGCGGCCGCCAGAAGATCACCCAATACACCCGCTACATCACGATCGTGATCGCGCTGGTGCAGGGCTACTTCGTGGCGACCTCGCTGATGCATCCGGAGCGCCTGTTCTACATGCAGGGCATCGACAACGTCGCGAAATACGGCGTGCTCGTACCCGGTGCGAACATGATGTGGATCGCGCTGACCGTGCTGACGCTGGTGTCCGGCACCCTGCTGCTGATGTGGATCGGTGACCAGATGACCGAGCGCGGTCTCGGCAACGGCACCTCGATCATCATCACGGTGAACATCATTTCCGCGCTGCCCGGCGCGCTCGTCCAGACCTGGCGTCACTTCGTGACCGGGGATGACGTGAATGCCTTCCGCTCGGTCATGATGGTCGTCATGATTGCCATGCTGATCCTCGTGATCGCCGGCACCATTGCCATCACCCAGGCCCAGCGCCGGATCGCGGTCCAGTACGCCAAGCGCGTCGTCGGCCGCAAGCAGTTCGGCGGACAGACCCAGTACCTGCCGCTCAAGGTCAACTACGCCGGCGTGATGCCGATCATCTTCGCGACCGCGATCCTGTCGCTGCCGACGATGATGATCTCGTGGATTGCCAAGGGCGAAACCTGGGCCGTGAAGCTCCAGGAAGCGCTCAACCCCGGGGGTAGCTGGTACTACGTCCTCGGTGGCCTGTTCATCTTCTTCTTCTCCTACTTCTGGGTGGCCACCATGTTCCAGCCGTCGCAGATCTCGGAAGACCTCAAGCGCAATGGCGGCTACATTCCCGGCGTCCGTCCGGGCAAGCCGACGGCCGACTTCCTCGACTTCACGATGACGCGCCTGACCTTCGCGGGTGCCATCTTCCTGTCCCTCATCTTCGTGCTGCCGCCGCTGGTGGGCCACCTCGTAGACCTGCCGCCGGGCTCGATGGTGCTCCAGTTCTTCGGTGGAACCAGCTTGCTGATCCTCGTGGGTGTGGTGCTCGACATCATGCGCCAGGTGGAGACCCACCTGCTGCAGCGCCACTACGACGGCTTCCTCCGCAAGGGCAAGATCAAGGGGCGCTACGACCGCCTCGCCCAGACCGGCAATGCCGCGTCCAGCACCGCACTCGTTTACCTATGGGCCGTGATCGGCTTGCTGGTGGTCGTGGCCGCTGCGGCGTGGATCGCCAAAGCCTAATACGGCGATGTCGAAACGTGTGGTTCTCCTCGGTCCGCCTGCCTCCGGCAAGGGGACCCAGGGCCGTCGCCTGGCCGAGGATCTCGGCCTCGCCTACCTGAGCACCGGCGCGCTCTTGCGCTCGGCGGTGGAGCAGGGGAGCGAACTCGGCAAGCAGGCCGAGCCGATACTCGCGAAGGGAGAATACCTGCCCGACTCGCTGATGTGCCCGATCATGGGCGAATGGCTCTCGAAGCAAGCCGGCGGTTGGGTGCTCGATGGTTTCCCGCGCAGTCTCTTCCAAGCCGACTTCCTCGCGAGCTGGCTGGCGGAACACAGCCAGAAGCTGACCGCTGCGGTGCTGTTGGAAGCGCCGCTCGATGAGCTGCTGGTGCGCCTGGGCAATCGCATCGAGTGCCCCGAGTGCCGTTGGTCCGGCCGTCGTCAGGAACTCAACCGCGCCGACCGCTGCCCCGAGTGCGGCGGCGTGACCGGCCCGCGTGCCGACGATACCCCATTGAATTTCCGGTCGCGCCTCGCCGAATACGAAGAGCACACGCTCCCGGTGGTGGCCCGCTATGAAGGCGAAGGCCTGCTGCGCCGTTTCGATGCGACCACGGGCGTGGAAGACGTGGAAAAGCGCTTGGTCGAGTGCATCCGATCCCTCGAAGCCCATGGCCAGGCGGCATAAGATCAAGATCAAGACGCCGCACGAGATCGGCCGCATGCGCATTGCCGGTGCGATTGCCAGCGAGGTCCTGCTGGAGCTTGCAAAGGCGATCGAGCCCGGGCGCACGACCCTCGAGATCGACCAGCTCGCCGCCGAGCTGATGCGCCAGCGCGAGTGCAAGAGCGCCTTCCTCGGCTACCGCGGGCAAAGCGGGCCGTTCAAGGGCCAGATCTGTATTTCCGTTAATGAAGAGGTCGTCCATGGCCTCGGTGGACCGCGCAAGATCCAGCCGGGTGACGTGGTGAAGCTCGACGTGGGCATCGTGAAGAACGGCTGGATTGGCGACAATGCCATCACCGTGGCGGTTGGCGACGTCCCCGACGAGACCCGCCGTCTTCTCATTGCGACCGAAGAGTCCCTTTTCGCCGCCATTTCCCATGCCCGCGCCGGCGAACGGCTGGCCGACCTGTGCGGCTCAGTCGAGGAGTACGTGAAGCCGTTGGGTTTCACTGTGGTTCGCGACTTTGTCGGTCACGGCGTCGGCCGGGACCTGCATGAAGCGCCGCAGGTGCCGAATTACCGGCCCCAAGGCAAGAGCCCCATCCTTGAGCCGGGCATGATCCTGGCCATCGAGCCGATGGTGAATGCCGGTGTCCGCACAGTGCGCATTCTGGACGATGGCTGGACGGTGGTGACCACCGACGGCAAGCCGTCTGCGCATTTCGAGCACACGGTGCTAATTACTGAAGGCGAGCCCGAGTTGCTGACGTGGCGGCCACGCGGCGTGCCGGGACTTTAAGGGCAGGGCTCAAAGCAGTCGGGCTTGCGATCCTTCTCCGTGACGGCCGTCACCAAGCGTGGAGCCGGTTCTTTTCCTCAAGGGTTCGCAGCCGAGCCCTTTGAAACCGCCTTGCTGTATTTCATCACTGCGGCGGCGATGCCCTTGGCCACCGTGTTGCGATAGGCCTCGTTGTGGATCAGGCGCGCCTCGTAGGGATGCGTCATGAAACCACACTCGACCAGGATCGCCGGGTGCTTCACCCCGGTCAGCACGCTGAAGCGGGCGCGCTTGATGCCGCGGTCCAGCGTGTAGGATTTTTCGGTCTTGGGCTCCTTGAGGAGGGTCAGCAGCGAACCGTGGACGGCGGTGGCGAGCGCGACGTTGCCGGAGTCGTGGCTATTGCCGGTGCGCATCTGGAAGTCGCTGGCATTCAGGCCGCGGCCGTAGTGGGCCACACCGATGGGCGAGAGGGTGAACGTTTCCAGACCGCGCGCGGCGCTGCCGCCCGAGTTGTGGTGGATGGAAATGAAGATCGCGTTTTCGCCCACGCGGTTCGCGAGCTGAACGCGCTCCTGCAGCGTGAGGTAGCGGTCGCTCTCGCGGGTCATCACCACCTTGTAGCCGACCTTCGGGTCGGACAGGATTTTCTTGAGACGCGTTGCGACGTCGAGGTTGTAGCCGGCTTCGGTGCCCAGTCCATTGGTCGCTCCGGGATCCTTGCCGCCGTGGCCGGCGTCGATGATCACGGTTTTGAAATTGCCAGCGTCCGCGATGTAGTTCGGCCGCAGGACGGGATCCACCAGCTTGGTGAGGTCGATCCGCGACATCCAGACGCGTCCGCCATTGTCCTCCACCTTGTAGCTGAAGACGAACTTCACGCCATTCATCAGGCACTCCTGCGAGCCGATCTGGAGTTTCATCAGGACTCCCTGCTTCTCCACCTTGCCGGTGCGTGGATTCTTGGCCATGACGACCTTGTCCAGCAGGAGCTGGTTGCCGCTGCGTTTGATGGAATCGAAGCCGTAAAACTTCTTCATCCCATCCACACAGATGTAGTCGCGGCCGTTGATCTGTTTGGTCTCCCACTGCGCACGGGCGACGGGAGAAGCTCCCAGCCACGCGAAGAGCACAGCCAGCAGGAGCGGAATCGAAAATCGGTTCTGCATGAGGTTTTTCGGGGCGTTGCGCAGGGGAGACCTAGGGAATAGCGGATTTGCGGCGGTATGACAAATCCGTTTTCACCGGACAAAAAAGCCGGCCGCCCCGGATGTTGCCTGAGCTTTTTCTTTTCCCGCCCTAACCGCGGCCTACGGTCCCGCCGCATGACCATCGAAACCGTCGGCAACTACCGCGCCATTTGGGGCGAAGGACCCTTGTGGTGGAAGGATTCGCTCCTCTATGTGGATATCGAAAGCCACCGCGTGGTGCGTTTCAATCCGGCCACCGGCGAGGAGCAGACCTGGGACGTCGGCGAGCGCGTCGGCACCGTGGTTCCGCGGGAGGCAGGCGGCTTCGTGATCGCGGGCGACCATGGTTTCCATTTTCTCAGTGAGGACGGTCACCTGACCTCGCTCGGCGACCCGGAGCCGGACAAGGGCGACAACCGCTTCAATGACGGCAAGTGCTCGCCCGACGGCCGCTTCTTCGCCGGAACGATCAGCCTGGTGAAAAAGACCGGCGATGCCCGGCTCTACCGCCTCGATCCCGATCTGACGATCCACGAGGTCTTCGGCCCGGTGACGAATTCGAACGGCATCGTGTGGAGCGCTGACGGCCGTACGGTCTACTACATCGACACCCCGCGGAAAGAGGTCCTCGCCTTCGACTACGAAGCCGGCCACCTGACGAACCTGCGGAGCGTGGTTTCCACGGCGCATCACGGCTCCTCGCCGGATGGGATGACCATCGACGCCGATGGCAACCTGTGGATCGCGTTTTGCCACGGCGCCTGCGTGGCCTGCTTCAGCCCGGAGAGCGGGGAAGAGCTGCGCAAGGTGGATCTGCCTTGCTTGGAGACAACGGCCTGTGCCTTTGGCGGGCCGGATCTGGCGGATCTCTACGTCACCACCGGCGTGCACAAGAGCGTGGAAGAAGCGGACGCCGGGCGCCTCTTCGGGATCCGCGGGCTCGGGGTGAAAGGCGTGGCGGCGAATGGGTTTGCGGGATAATAGAACCCGCTCGGGTCTTCCGAAGCTCTTGATCGGACGGCGTTGCTTCCACTGTCGTCGTTTTCCTCCACCGCCCGCATCGCATGTCCTTTCGCACTTGGGTCACTCGCCTCTCCCGCCAGCTCAGCGGCGAGAATCCCTTCACCGGCGGCGACCTCCTCCCGTCCCGTGTCTCCCTCTTCGGTGCCGGCGGTCCTACGCTCCCCTTTCCCCATCCGTGGAATTACAAGGAGCCTATCAAGATCTTCGAGGCCTTCTACACCGGTGCGGAAAAGGAAACCGGCGCCGGAGCCCGGCACAATCGTTACCTCTACCTCGCCGGCCTACCCCCCGTCCTGCTCACGCGCGATCCCGCTGTGATCAAGGCCATCCTCGCCGCCACCGGGGACAAGCCCGGTCAGTTCGACCGTGACACCGGGCCCACCGCCGGCATCGCCCGCGCCACCGGCGTGGACTCGCTGCTCTATGCGAACGGCGCCGTGTGGAAACGCCAGAAGCGCCTCTCCGCCGAGCCCTTCAGCAAGTCGAACCTCTTCCAGCCGGAGAAATTCCACGGATTCGAGCAGACCTTCCGCCGGACCGTCGCGGAGCGCCTCGCGGCCTTGCGCGCCCACCTCCAGGCCACCGGGCAGAAGACCACGCGACTCCGGCTGGAGCCGGAGATCCAAGTCGTCATGCTTGAGATGCTGGTGAACAACTTCTTCGGTGCCGCCGTCTCCCGCGAGGAACTGCGCGACCGCTATGTGCCCGCGCTCGTGCATCTCATCGAGCACATGATCATTGATACCGTCGCGCCCCGGCTCCACGCCTTGCGCTGCCGCCTCACCGGCCGGGACAAGGTGCTCAAACAATACGCCGCCGACTTCGAGGCGCTCACGGACATCGCCCTCTCCGGTCGCGCCGAGGGGCGCGGCCTTTGGTGCCAATTCGAGTCCGACGCCACGAATGACGCCCTGCGCGCGAATGTCCGCGTCTTCCTCGCCGGTGCCATGGAGGCCACCACCTCCTTTGCCAGTTGGGCCCTTTCCCACCTCTCCCGCACGCCCGCCATCCAGGAGCAGATCTTCTCCGAGGTGCGCGACATGAACGCCTACGATCCGGACAACCTCGCCGCCGCCGTCACGTTGAATCGCGTTCTGGAGGAAACCCTGCGCCTTACTCCAGCGCTCTATTTCTTTCCCCGCCGCGCCACCGTGGACACCACACTCGAGGTCGGTGACGGGAAAAGGATGTTCATCCCGGACGGCACCTGCATCCGCCTCGATGTATGGCACGCCAACCGCAACGAGGAATTCTGGGGCGAGGCCGTCAGCGGCCATCGAGCCGATGTCTTCGCGCCCGCGCGCTGGGATGTCCTCGCCGCGAAAGGCATCACCTCCCGCGACATGCTTCACTTCGGCTTCGGTCACGGCCCCCGCTTCTGCCCCGGCCGCTACCTTGGCCTCCTCGAGGTGGGCCTCGTCGTCGGTGCCATCGTGAAAATGTTCAAGTTCACCGCTGCCGCCGAAAAGACCGACCCCTGCGCCGGCGTTTCCACCAAGCCCGCGGACGGCGTGTGGGTGGATCTGGAGTCGAGGGAGTGAGTCTCCTGCAAAGACCACATGCTTAGCCCTCCCGAGGAGACGCCGGGATCACGCAATCCCGGACAAGCCGTCCATTTCAAGTGACACCATGAATGCCAGCCTGATCCACGAAGCAGCCCGTGCCACCCACGAAGCCCAGTTGCCGTTTCCCGAAATCGTCGGCCTTCTGATCCAAGCGGGCGTCGAGTTTTACCATGTCGATTATCTCGCCCGCACGACGACCTACCATGACGGCGCGGGCGAACAACTCGTCGTGGAGCTGCCTTATGAAAACCTCCCGCCAGTGGCTGCCGACTTCGATGCGGAGGCGGTGCGCGCCGCCATTCTCGACAGCCAGCTTCACGGGCAGACGCACGAAGCCTTTTCCCGTCGCGTGATGGCGGCCGGCACGCAGGGCTACCATGCCTTTCTCCGTGGCCAGCGTGTGATCTACACCGGCCGCCAGGGAGACCAGCATATCGAGTGGTTCCCCGGAGCGCGATGAGACCTGCGGCTCACTCGGACTTCTTCTCTTCCGCTGGAGCCGGGGCAGGGTAAATTGTCACGCGTTCCCCCTTCTTCACCTGGAGTGCTTCCGCGGCGTTGCCACCGTTGATGACGATGGCCACCCAGCCGTCGGGTGTGACGTAGACGGCGGTCTTCCCTTCCTCCACGTCGGTGCGGTAGAGCGCGACGGTCGCTTCGAGTTGCGCGGCGCCGCTCTTCACGATCGCCTTGTCTCCGGGCTTGAGCTTGAGTGTGTCGAGATCCGCGGAGACCAGATCGCTGGAAAGGTTGCCGAAGCTTGCGGAGACGAAGGTGATCTTGCCGGCCAGCCCGCCGTCCTGTTTGGCGGCGGTGCTCTTCCTTGCGGGCGGGCGCACGGTGCCATCCTTGTCTTTCTCCGGCGCGGTGCCATCGATCCATCCATCCACGGCCACCACCGCGTGGTAACGCTCGATGGCGGAGACATTGCAATGTCCCGGGCGCTTGATCTCCCACAGGGCGGTGGTTTCCGCGCCGGCCTTTTCGCGATAGTGGCGAGGGTGATCGAGTTCGGTCTCGTTGGTCAGGAACAGCACCGGCACCTTCGGCTTCCAGGAAAGCGTCTGGTAGTAGGCTCCCGTCTCCCGGTCGCCAAGGTAGGCGCCGATGGCGACCACGCCGTGGAGATTGTCGATGGCACCTTCCGCGGCGAGCGTGCTGATCAGCCCGCCCATGGAGCTGCCGACCAAAATGCAGCGGTTCACCCCGCCCTTGGCCGCGGCGATGTGGTCGCGCAGCACCTTCAGGTCAGTGATGGCGTCCTCAATGATCCAGCCATTCCGCCGGTAGCTGGTCGAAGCGATCGCCCAACCCTTATCTAACAGCGGTGTGGCGAATCGCTTGTCGATTTCGAAGTCGGCCTTCAGCGGCTGGTCCTCGGCGCGATAGCCGTGGGCGATCAGCACCAGCTTGCCTTCCCACTTCTCCGGCGTGGCGAACATGTACTTCGCTCCATCGATTTCGCCGGTCACGACCTCCGCGGCATGGAGGTGGACGGCGAAAAGGACGATGGCGAGCACGAGGGCTTTCACCCCGACATGCTACGGAAGGCTCGACCGTGAAGGGAAGGGGGAAGTCGCCTTAAATCGCCCGCAGCGCCAAGTAAGCCTCGATTTCCTCGGCGGGATTGTGGGCGCGCATCAGCGACTCGCCGATGAGCACCGCATTCGCGCCGGCATCGAGGGCGCGCTGGACGTCTTCCGGCGTGCGCAGGCCGGACTCGGAGACGAGGATGACGTCGTCGCCCACCTCGTCCGCCAGGTCCTCGGTGGTCGCGAGGTCGATCTCGAAGGTCTTGAGGTTGCGGTTATTGATGCCGATCAAATCCGCGCCGAGCTCAAGGGCGCGCTCCATTTCCGGCAGGTTGTGAACCTCGACCAGCACGTCGAGCTGGAAGTCTTTCGCTTCCTGGTAGAGGCGCTTGAGAGTGTCGTCATCGAGCGCGGCGACGATCAACAGGATCGCATCCGCACCGGCCACGATGGCTTCGTGGATTTGCACCGGGTGGACGGTGAAGTCCTTGCGCAGCAGCGGCGCATCGGAGAATTCCGAGATTTTCGTAAGATAGCTCAGCGAGCCCTGGAAGTACTTCTCATCGGTAAGGATGGACAGGCAGGACGCACCGCCGTCGAGGTAGCGCCTTGCCTGGCGGATCGGGTCGAAATTCGGGTCGATCAGGCCGACCGACGGCGAGGCTTTTTTCACCTCCGCGATCACGCCGAGCCGGTCCGGACCGAGTTCAAGGGCCGCGCGGAAGCCACGGAACTCATTGCGCTGCAAGGCGGCGGCGCGCAAGTGGCCGGCGCGGGCTAGCAGCGCTTCGACTTCCTGATGCTTGGTGGCGATGATCTCGGCGAGCTTGTCGGACATGGCGGGCGCGGGAGGAAAACCACGGAACGCCCGCCGCGGGAAGCGGAAAGACCGGCCGCTGTGGCAGCCGCGCGGCCAATCGTTCGGAACCGTGAACGATTTTTCCCTGTCGCCCGTCGCGGGAGGGGTCTGATAGAGACTCGGGCAACCCAGTTTTCACATGCCCCCCCCGGTGCCGAAGCGCGATCTACTCATCGTGGACGACCATCCGATCATCACCCTCGCGGTGAAGTCGCTGGTCGAGACCATGCTCACCGGTTACGTCCCGCACACGGTCCACACCGCGGCGGATGCACTGGAGTTGGCAGTGCAACTCAAGCCTGCCGTGGCGGTCGTGGATATCTCATTGCCGGACGGCGACGGGCTCGATCTCGTCCGCCGGATCAAGGAAGCCGCCCCGTCCTGTGCGGTGCTGGTTTTCAGCATGCAGAACGAGCTTCACTACGGCGCGCGGGCGCTCAAGGCCGGTGCCAACGGCTACCTCATGAAGGGCGACAAGGTCTCGGCCGTGGTCGAGGCGATCCGCAAGATCGAGTCCGGTGGCATGTATGCCTCGCCGGCCTTGGCCGAGGAACTCCTGCGCGGCGTCGCCAAGCCGGCCAACTCGGGCATCGAAACCTTCAGCGACCGGGAATACCAGGTTTTCCGCCTGCTGGCGGAGGGTCACTCGACCAAGGAGATCGCCCTGCGGCTGAAGATCAGCACCAAGACGGTGGACAGTCACATCGAGCACATGAAGGTGAAGGTCGATTGTGCGAACAAGACCGAGTTGTTGCTGAAGGCGCGCGACTGGTGGCGCTCGACCCAGGAGGGGGGATGAAAATGGGAGTTTCTCCGATTGGCGGCACCGGGGAGTTTTTGTTAGTTGTGATGCTTGATCTCCCCGGATCGCCCCACCCCGATGATTCCCTATACCGAACGTGACACGGACCTCAACTTCCGTCCCCCCTATCGAATCACCGGCGTCGAGGCGTTGTCGGCCGTTCGTCGGATCGACATCCATGCGGCCCAGCAGTGGCTGGACGAGACCCTGAACTGGCGGCCGGACGATGAAGAGCCGAAGCCGGAGTTCACGGCCCTGCCGCTCGCCTTCGTGATCTTCATGCACATGAAGTCGATGTGCTCGATCGATCCGCCGCACGATGCCTGGGGCGCGGCATCCGAGACGGAAGTGGTGGTCACCCTGCCAGTGCTGGAGTGGGATAACGAGGGCCTGCCCTCGCCCCCGTCGCTGAAGTTTTACCCGATCGTGCTGTGTCTCGACTCCGGTCCGGCACTCATCAGCGGGCGCGAAGTCTTCGGCTTTCCGAAGATCGTGGGCAAGGTCGAGATCGGTCCCGACGGCGGCACGGCTCGCACCGAGGCCTGCCGGAAGGAAGGCGAGGCCACCATCGATCGCGACGCGCTGTTGCTTGCGCTCCGGCGCGAGAAGGACGATGGCCAGCCTGCTCTTGAGCCGGACTCGTACGGGAAGGGCTTGGCTGAGATGGTGAAGGAGGAGCTGTTAGGTGGTCTGGACCGCGGGGTGCTCGGCCATCTGCTGAAGCTCAATCCGGCGCGCAAGGCGCTGAATTTCACCCTTGAGCGGGTGGTGGATGCGATCGAAGGGCTGGAGATCGGGCAGAAATTCGTTTTCTTGAAGCAGTTCCGCGATGTCGCGAATCCCCGGGTCGCCTGTCATCGCTCGGTGGCGGAGTGCGTGCTGGAGTTCTCCACCCTCACGAGTCTGCGCCGGGAAAGCGGCGATTGGGAGCTGGAGGTGCCGGAGTGGCACAGCAGCCGGCTGCTGAAGAGGATCGGGCTCGTAAGCGGACCCATCGGCGCTCCGCTGAGATCGGAGTTCCAGATCGACATGTCTCTTGGAAAAACCCTCTGGACCAGTTGACGCGAAGATGTCCGGAGAAGATCGCATTCATGAACAAGCTGCCGCCTGGGAAATCTGGCGGCATGAAGCAACCGACCCGTGCACCAAGCTCCCCGGCGAGACCGGTGATGCCGCCGATTTGCTGAAGGTGCTGCTCGCGGAGGCAACGACGTTGTTAGAGAAGGACGCCTCGGCCTTGCTCGCGCTGCGCTCCGGCCTCACGGCCAGCAGTGAGCCGGTGTCGCAATTGCTGGAAGGCCTGTCGGCGATGGGTCTCGACGGCCTGATCATGGACGAGCGGACCGCGGCGCAATTGCCCCCGCCGTATCGCGCCGAACGCATCGGATTCCTGCCTGGAATCCTTTCGGAACCGTTCTGCGCGCACCGGCTGGAGGTACGGAAGGCGGTGCCGCAGGAGGTCGAGGCACCCGCTCGCGCGGTGTTGTGGGAGAAGCTCCAGCAACGGGTCGACGCGCAGGGCGATGCCTTCTTGCGGGTCTCGATTTCCGGATCTGCCGGTGCTGGCAAGTCTCACCTGATCGGTGCGCTGGCGGCTTGGCTCGCGTCACGGGGAATGGAGGTGGCACGGGTATCGTGCCTGCCCACGGATGTGCCCGGCACGTTCGCCGCCTGGCGTGCGTTGTTAGGTCAATGGGGTGGCGATGACCTGACCGCCGCAATTGCGGCCACCGGTGCCGCGCTGACGCTGGATGAAACGCTGGTGAAGAATCTGGTGCGCTTCCTTTCCGAGCCGGTTCATGCCGAGACGGACGACAGCGGACTCTCCCCGCTACAGTACAAGGACATCTTGCCCGAGTTCATCGCCGGCGTGTTGGCGCGGCTGGTGGCCGGGCGCCCGTGTGCGGGGATCATCGATGACATCCAGTGGATGGACGAGGGCAGCCATGGCGTGACGGAAGCACTTGAGCATGCCGGAGTGCCAATGCTGCTGGTGCTCGGCCGGCGCGGGCAGCCCGTGCCGGAAGACATCGTGCTCGGCCCGATGTCGGTGGAAGAGCACCGCAAACTGCTGGCAGAGCTGTCCGGGCACGCGGAAATCACGGATGCGCTGAACGACGAAATCCATCGCGTTTCCGGTGGGCTGCCGTTGATCTCGCGAGAGGTGTATTCAGTGCTGAGCCAGCGACGCCGCCTGATCGCGATGGGTGGCACACTCGACCTCGCGCCGGCACCTGCCTCGGCGGAATCGGCTCACGAGACACCGCTGACAGGGCGCTTCCGCGATCTGTCACCGCGGCTGCGCTCGTTGCTCGGTGCCTGTGCGATCTGGCGTGAGCCGTTCACGAAGGAGCAGGCGGAGACGACGGCCAAGGCATGCAGCCCGGGAATCGAGTTCGAGACCTGCTGGTCCTCACCGCTGTTAGGTGAATTCATTGTCGCGACTCCAGCCCTGCCCGGACGCTTTTCGTTCTATCACGATTTGCTGCGGGAAGCCGCGCTGTCGCTGATGCCCGACCGCGACCGGGCAGCGGGTCACGGGGCGGCGCTCGAATGGATGATGGAGCGACCGCTGCGGGATCTGTCGCCTGCCGAGGCCGCGTTTCACGCCCGCGAGTCCGGCCGTGATGACGTCGCGGTGGAGCTGTTCGATCGCGCGGCGCGGGCGGCGCTCGGTCGCTTCGCCTTGCGGGAAGCACGCGAGGCGGCGCGCGCGGCCTTGGACCTCGACCGCGTGAGCGAACACACCGGCGACCCGGTGGCAATCGCCCAGCGGGCGCGGCGCTACCAGATCGAAGGCGAGGCCGCCTTTCACTGGGGCATGGTCGAGGATGCGGTGGGTCTGTTAGAGAAAGCCTTGGTGCTTTACCGCGTCAGTCCGGAGAAAGGGGTATTCCCGATCAAGGGGGCCATGCTGTTGCGCCACCTGTGGCTCTTCGCCACTGGCAAACCATGGGCAGATGCCACGGTTTCGCCGGTAAGGGAAGGCGCGGCGCGCACGGCACTGATGCTTGCGGAGATCGCCTACTTCCAGAATGACCAGAAGCGATCCGCCGATTGCTGCGTCACCGCGCTCGATCTCGCCTCCAAGAATGGCGAGAGCGCGATGCTGGCGTCCTTGTGCGCGGCGATCGCCTGTCCGATGTCCGGCAAGCGGCCGCGCTGGCTGGCGGAGCGCTACCGCAATATCGCGCGGCGGATGATCGCGCGGGTCGGCGACCGCACCGAGCAGACCTACATCGAGCACGTCGGCTGTCTGGTGGATCTCGACAAGACGCGCTGGCCGGAGGCTGCCGAGCGCGCTGCCGGCAATGTGGCGTATTGGAAATCCCACGGCCATGGGCGTCGTGTGGAAGAGGCGGCGACGCATGCTTTCTTCGTAGACTACTTCCGCGGTGATCTCGGACGTGCGGCCGAGTGGTCCGGCGTGTTGCAGGAGTCGGCCTTCAAGCGCACCGACCGGCAATCGCGGACGTGGGCGGCGATGATGGGCAGCCTGCACGCGCTTGCCACCCTCGGCACCAAGGAAGCCGAAGCCCATTGCCGCAAGGTGCCGGTGCATGGTGGCGATGCGATCACGCAGTCATCGATCCATGTGATGCGGGCGATGTGCGCGTGGCGCTCAGGCAACCCGTGGCAGGCGATGGATTGTCTGCGCGATGCCGAAGATCTCGCCGGGCAACATCCGCCGGTGTCTTCCACCCAGTTCCTGTTGGCCGATGCCGCAGTATTGTTAGGCGAGATGCGTTCGTGGGGTCCGCCTGAGCTGGAAGCTGACCCGATGTTCGGCGGTCTGGTGGAGCGCTTCATGAAGCGTGCAACCGCTTTCTCGAAGAGTTTCTCCCTCGGTGGCGCGATCCTGCACTGCGCCCGCGGCCTGCATGCTCCCGGTGGTGGCAAGGAGTTCATTGCGGCGGAAAACGCGGCCCAGCGCCTGGGTGCGGATTTCCTCAAGGCCCGCGCCCGCTGCTATCACGCCCTGAAGTCACCGGCCTCCGCGCAGCTTCAGGATGGACTGACGCTTCTGGAAAAATGCGGTGCGACTGCCGAGGCCGCGTTTTTCCAGCAACTCGCCTCCCGCCATGATCGACTCCCGTGAACACATCGTTATCCTCGGCGGCGGCGTCGGTGGATGTGCCGCCGCCTACTGGCTGACTGCAACCCCGGAGCTGCGCGCGAAGTATCGCGTCACTCTCTATCAGACGGGCTGGCGCTTGGGTGGGAAAGGCGCCAGCAGCCGCGGCGAGAGCGACCAGCATCGCAGCGAGGAACACGGCCCGCACGTCTGGTTCGGCTTCTATGAGAATGCCTTCAAGACCCTGCGCGGCGCGATGGAGGAACACGCGCAACTTGGCCACACCGTCGGGCCCTTCCAAACGCTGAAGGATCTCTTCATGGAGGCACGCGAAGGCGTCTTCTATCACCACAATGAACCGGCGGGGAAATGGGAGCCGTGGAAGATGGCCTTGCCTCGTTACGCGGGAGAACCCGGTGATGGTACTCCGAGTCCGGACATTCGCGAGAACCTGTGGCGCATGGCCGACCATCTCGCTCTCAACCTTAGCAAGGTCGGCGCTTTCGGTCCCGTCGTGAGTTGGTTCCTCAAGATGATGGAGAAGATCCTCAGCCGCAGCGTGAAGTGGCAGGAGGCGATGACTTGCCCGACCGGCATCCAGCCCGGCGACCCGAGCGGCTGGGCGAGCTATCTTTCCCGCCGCTTGATCGATCTCGCGGGCAGCGAGCGGCATTGGTATGGCGAGCCGCTGATCGGCCGCGGCTTCAAGCTGCTGCTCGACTACATCGGCTGGCGGCTGCGGCGTATGAAGAAGAGCGCCATGACCAGCGAGGCGAAGCGCGAGGTCTGCCTGGCCGACCTCTATCGCACCTGCTTGCGTGGCGCGCTGGTCGATCTGCTGCTCCGGGACGAAACGTTCCAACAGCTCGACCGGCATGAGTTCCTCGCGTGGCTGAAGTCGCACGGCGCCGGTTTCACCACGGTGAAGGAGTCGCCCTTCCTGCGTGGCTACTACGATACGCCCTTCGCCTTCTCCAATGGCATGGCGCATGATCCGAACAATGCCAACTTCGCCGCGGGCGCGGCACTGCGCGGTTTCTTCCGCATCTTCTTCGGCTACAAGGGCGCTTATGTCCATCGCATGAACCTAGGCATGGGCGAGTGTGTCTTCGTCCCGCTCTATCGCGTGCTCAAGGCCCGCGGAGTGCGCTTCGAGTTCTTCCACCGGGTGGAAGCTCTCGAGCCCAATGCAGCCGGCAATCGTGTCGCCCGCATCCGGATCAACCGTCAGGTTCGCCTTGCCGATGGAAAGGATGAGTACAACCCGATCAAAGAGGTGGCCGTCCCGCACGCCGAGGCACCCCCGGTCTTCTGGCCGGTCTGGCCGGAGCACCCGATGGTGGATCAGCTCGACCCTGCCACGCTGCCGCCGGCGGACGATCCCGGGCTCGAGTCCCACTGGAGCACCCATCGCAGTAGTACGGTCGAGCTTTATGATCGCATGGATCCCTCAGCCAATGGCCACGAACGGTTTGATCACGTGGTGCTCGCTATCCCGCCCGCGGCGCACCCTCATCTGGCAAAGGGTCTGTTAGAGAAAGACACCCGCTTCCGGGTCATGGTCGGTACCAGCGAGACGATCCGCACGATTGCCTGCCAGTTCTGGTTCTCCGACAAGGACGACCTGGGATGGGATACCCACGATTACTTCTGCGAGCTGGCGATGGCCGGCTCGGGGCCGGACCCGTTCAACATCATCATCGAGGCCTCCAACATCCTGAGGACCGAGGCGACTCCCGGTGCCAGCCATCTGCTCTACCTGTGTGGCCCGATTTCCAACGATGCCAACGAGCCGCCGGCCGGCAGCGATCCGGGTTACCCCGCGCGCGAGAAGGCGCGTGCCAAGGCGACAGCCTTGAGCTGGATTCAGGAGAAGGCTTCGCTTTGGCCCGGTGTGTGTCTCCCCGGCACCAACACCCTTGACCCGATGTCGCTCTATCATCCCGACGAGGGGGCGACGGTCGAGCAGCGTCTCGATTGGCAGTACTTCCGGATGAACATCGACCCCGGCGAGCGCTACGTGCTCTCGACCAATACCGCCGCTCCGAACCGACTGTGGCCGTGGGAAAGCGGCTTCAACAACCTGGTCTTCTCGGGCGACTGGTGCCGCAACTCCATCGACATCGGCTGCGTCGAGTCCGCCGTCACCTCCGCCATGCTCGCGGCGCACCATCTGACGGGCTACCCGACCCGCGACATGATCGACGGGCTGCAGTACGAGTGACGTAGTAGTTGTGAAAAAAGAGCGGGCACCCGGTTTCCCGGATGCCCGCCCCACCATGATCTGGGGGGGTGATTATTCCACAAACGTGACCTTGTAGAATGCCTTGCCGCCGGGCGGAGGTGACAGGTCGGTCCATGACGCGCTCGCACCCGTGGCGGTCACCGTCCCGACGTTCTCCCAGCCAGCAAGAGTGGTGCTTCGCTGGACCGTGAACTGCACTCCGGCAGCGGCAGGCCAGGTGATGGTGCTGCCGCTCAAGCTTCCTGCGAAGAACGATGAGCCGCTCATCGGATTCAGGCCGAGACGGAACTCGACGAGATTCGAGGTGCCGTCGCCGTCAGCATCGGCGGTCTCTGCGCGCAGGCTGGCGTTCGGGATGTTTTGCTCCGCCCACAACTGGAATGGCGTGCCATCCTGGTGGAAGAGGAATTGCGACTCTGGCAAGGCCACGGCGCTGATCCGCACTTCGTCGATGTTGCCTTGGAATGCGTCGGTGGCACCGCCGTTCCACATGCCCTGGCCGATGTTCCAAGGGTTATCGAGCGGACCGGTGGCCGGCACATGCCACGCACCGGAGATGGCGGCCGTGCCTTCCAGCACGTAGCCAGCATCGCCGGGCTTCTTCAGCCACAGCTTCATCTCGGTGGCGGTGCCGGTGACTGCGGTGGAATACCAGGAGCCCGCCGCGATCGTCGAGGTGCCGATGATCTCCCGAGCCACGCCGGATCCATCCACCATCCCAGCGCGCAGTTTATTCGCGGTGTCGATCTTGATCGAGAACGGCGGTTGGCCTGCGACCGGATTGCCTAGCTTGCACACCGGCACCTGCCATTGGCCGGTGAGGTTGGTATTGAAGCTCGCCTCGACGGTGAAGCCGGTGAAGGGGTAGGTCCGCAAGGTCGCTTGGCCACCACCGAGGTTGGCAGTCGGTGTCGAGAAGATCGCCTCGATGTAGTAAATGCCATTGGCATTCCGCTGGAAGAACAGCGAAGCGGTATCAGAGGCACCGGTGGCCGGCACTGTGGGGGACGGGACCACCGCGGCGTAGTTCGGGCGGCTGTAGTCGGCCCATGCCATCATGTGGTTGCCGTAGACGGATGAGTCCTGGATCGAAGTGGGAAACAGATACTGGCCATTGCCACCCGCGGGAACTTCGCCAGCGGTCGCTTCCTCGAAGCGCCAGTAGCCCAGCGTCGTTTCCGCCGATGCCGCGTTTGAGGGGTCGGTGCCGACCAGATACTCCAGCTTGTTGTTCACGCCATCGGCGTCCGGATCGCCGATGGCGCTTTGACGTGCGGTCGCTTCGGCCAGCGTTTCATTGCCGACGCGGAAGTACTTCACTTCCCATCCGTCAGGCAGTCCGTCGCCGGCCATGTCGTTGTCGATGTCCGGTGAGGAGAGCTGGTCCTCGGGATTGGTGCCCGACCACATCTCTTCTTCATTGTCGAAGAGGTCGCCATCGGGATCGGCATCCGGAACGCCCGCGGGAAGCGTATCGAAGTAAAAGACCTCCCAGCCATCGTTGAGGCCGTCGTTGTCGGTGTCGGGATAGGCGAAGGCGTTGTTAGGATCGCTGCCGGCGGTCTGTTCGGCGGCGTTGGTATTGTGGTCGCCATCGGGATCGCCATTCGCGAGCTGGGCGAGACTGTTGTTGAAGAAGTGGAGTTCCCAACCGTCGTTCAGCCCATCCCCGTCAGTGTCGGGATAAGAGGTGGCAAGTTCCGGATTGGTCGTTCTCTGAAACTCCAGAAGGTTGGTGGCATAGTCGCCATCGGGATCGTCCAGCGCCCCTTCGTCGAGATGCTCGAAGTAGTCCATCTCCCACGTATCCGGCAGCCCGTCACCATCCGTGTCGGCGGTGATGCGGCTGAGCACGCCGGTTGCTTCATTGAATTGGTATTTACCGTCGGCCGAGGTCCAGAAGCCGTTGTTCTCGGTGAAGCCGGCGATGCTGAAATTCGTGCCGAAGGTTTCGACGAGGGTGGCGACATTCACCAGCGTCCACTGGTTGCCGATGGTGTCGCCCGCATTCGTCAGATCGATATTGAAGGCTCCGTTGAACACTGTGGATCCGGTACCGGAGATGGTGTTGTTCACCCCGGTGGCACCGATCGCAAAGGTGAACGAGCCCGTGGTATCCAACACCAGATTCCCCGCAACCGTGATGCTTCCGGTGTAGGTGCTGGCACCCCTGAAGGTGACGGAGTAGGCGTTGTTATTGTTGGTGACGGGCAAGGTCAGCCCGGCGCTGCCGGTCATCACCGAGGAGATCACGATCGGTCCCTGGCGGGCTTCGATGATGGAGGCGGCGGCGAATTGCAGTCCACCGGCCACGGTGAAGACATCGGCGAAGCTGCTCGCATGGTCGAGCTTGCCTCCATTGAGGATCAGGTTGGGGACGGTGAGGATGCCCGCGGTCCCCGCGCCCTTGTAAAGCATGGAGCCACCCGTGTTGATCGACAGCGAATCGCCTTGAAACGTGTAGCTGTTCCCATCCGCCGGAGTGCGGAGCTGGATCACGGCGACTTGATAGGCGTTCCCGGCAACAGGTAGTCCGGAGGGATTCCAGTTGCCTGCGGTGTTGAACGACGAGAGGCCGAAGCCGTCGCCGGCATTGAGCGTCACGGTTGCCCCGTGGAGTGGGAAGGCGGCGGCCAGGGTGATGGCGGCAAGCCATCGCGGTGCTGAGGTTGAGGTCGGATTCATGAGGTCGGGCATGAGAGTTCGTGCTCCCCGGCCACGGGCGACGGGTGCCTGCGCCGCCGGGAAACACTTGCATACAAATCAGCACCGCCGATACCACGGCCCTGCGAATCGCTTCCGGCACTGGCGAATCGGCACAAATCCGACCCTTTCGGCCTAATCTCTAGCAGCCGCTCATGAAGTTACCCTTGCCGGACAATATTCCGGGATGACGCTTCGATCATAATGTGGCGCACGCTTCATCAAAGCCGCGGGAGGTCGCGCCACGAGCCATCCTCCTGAGTTTTTCCGGGGATGTTAGATCCCGTTCATCCACGCCTCGAGGATCTCGACGGCGGCGGCTTGATCGATCACGCCTTTCTGCTGCTTCGCCTTGCGGCCGGCCTCGCGCAGCTTCGCAGAAGCGGCCAGCGTGGTGTAGGCCTCATCGACGAGTTCGAGCGGCAACTCCGGCAAACGCGCCGAGAGCTTGGTCGCGAACGCGCGGACTTTCTCCGCCGCGGTGCCCTCGGTGCCATCGCTGCGAATCGGCAGGCCCACGACCAGCGTGCGGATACCACGCTGCGTCACGAGTTGCGCGATGCGATCGATAGGATCGGTCGCGCGGACATCGATCGTTTCCACCGGATGGGCCAGGATGCCGAGCGGATCGGTGGCGGCGATGCCGATGCGGGCTTCGCCGTGATCAATGCCGAGCGCGGGATGCGGGCCTTCGTCCATGGCTACTCCGGCTTCTGATAAACGCGCACGTAATCCACCTCGTAGCGCTGCGGGAAAGTCGTGCCGGAAGGATCGCCGCCATTCATGCCGCCGATCGCGAAGTTCAGGCGCATCGCCTGCGGAGCGAGAAACGGATTCACGGGGGGGCCGTCTTGATTCTTCACGTGGCTCATGAGCTGCGTGTTGAGCGGCTGGCCATCGAGCCAGATCGTCATCTTCTCCGCGTCCCACTCCAGCACCCACACGTGGAAGCGCTCCTGCCAACTGCCGTCGTCGAAGCGGCCGAATGAATGCGAGCCGGTGCTCCACAAGTCGCGGCCGCCCTTTCCGGCCCAGCAGAAATTCGCGTAAATACGACCGCCGTAGTATTCGAGGATATCGATCTCGCCCCCATGCGGCCAGCGTCCGCGGCCGGTGGTCCAGATGGCCGGCCACAGACCGGGGCGGGCTTTGAAACGGGCGCGGATCTCGAAGCGGCCGAATTTCCAGTCCTGCTTGCCCGCAGTGGTCAGCGAGGCGGATGTGTAGTCGGCCTCCTTGCGCTGGTGCTTCCAGTCGCGGGCGCCCTCGCGGAACTGCGGATTGGGAAACTTCTCACGGCGAGCCTCGATGACCAGCAGGCCTTCCTTCTTCACGGCGTTGTCCTTGCGGTACCACTGGAGTTCGTGGTTCCGCTGGAAGCCTTCCTCGAAGCGCCACTTGCTCTCATCCACCGCGCCATCGCCATCGAACTCGTCGGACCAGACGAGCTTGTACGCCGGATGGCGCGGCGGTGCAGCCGGTTCCTCGTTCTGGGCGAACGCGGATGCGGTGAAGAGAAGAGGCAGCAGGTATCGGGTCATCGGCGAATGTGATGGTAGCAGGGCAGACTATGAAAACTGCGACGCTATTTCATTCTGAGCAACCACCCGAACGGGGAGAGGGTTCTCCTCCGCCGCCGCCGCGCGACTCATTCCGCTTCTTCGATGACAATTTTCGGGAAGACCGGCTTGGCCTTGCCGGTTTCGTGGCCGTTGGCGACGAGGCCCCACTTCAGGTCATCCAGCTTCAGCTTCAGCAAATCGTCAATCCGGAGCTGGGCGGCGATGCGCTCGGCGGGATCCGGCAGCACGGGCGAAAGCAACACCGCGCAGTGGGCGAGGCTCTCCACGAGGTTCGCGAGCACGGCTTCGAGGCGCGCCTTGTTGGTGGGATCCTTGGCAAGTTCCCACGGCTTGTTGCGGTCGGCGTAGGCGTTGCAGAAGGTGACGTGGCGGTTGATGGCCTTGAGACCTTCGGCGATGTCGAATGCGTCCATCGCGGCACGATAGTCCTCGATGACCGTGGCGAGCGAGGCGCGCATGTCGAGGTCATCGTCACTCGTCTCGCCCGTGGTGGTGACGATGCCATTGCAGAAGCGTCCCGTCATGGCGAGAGCGCGGTTGCAGAGGTTGCCGAGTTCATTCGCCAACTCCTGGTTGTAGAGCATCACCAGCCGTTCGAGATCGAAGTCCGCATCCTTTCCGGTGACGATGTCGCGCACGAGGTAGTAGCGCAGAGCATCGACACCAAACTTGTCGGCGAGTTCGTCGGGATCGACGACATTGCCGAGCGACTTGGACATCTTCTCGCTGCCGCCGGCCGCGTTCTTCCGGTTCCACCAGCCGTGGACGAGGATCTTGGGCATCTGCTCGTCGCTGAAGCCCATCGCGTGGAGCATGCAGGGCCAATAGATGCCGTGGGCAGGCACCAGGATGTCCTTGCCGATGACGTGCGCGGCACAGGGCCAGAGTTTCTCGAAGGAGGGAAGGTCGGAGCCTTCCTGCGCGCGGTAACCGGCAAAGGAGATGTAATTGATCAGCGCGTCGAACCAGACGTAGGTGACGAAGTCGGGGTCAAAGGGAAACTCGATGCCCCAGCGGAGACGCTCCTTCGGGCGGGAGATGCAGAGGTCCAGCTCGCCGGAATTCGCCAGCGCACCGACCAGCTCATTGCGGCGGAAGCCGGGAACCACGAAATCCGGATTACTAGAGACGTAGTTTTTCAGCCACTCGGCGTGGGCGCTGAGGCGGAAGTACCAGTTCTCTTCCTCGATTTCCATGACCTCGCCCCATTCGGGCCCGAATTCGCCGGCTTCGTTGCGGTCGCGATCGGTGAGGAATTGCTCCTGGCGGATCGAGTAGAATCCCTTGTAGCCCTTCTTGTAGAGTTCGCCGCGCTCCTTCAGGTCGCTGAGGATCGCCCGGACGCAGGCCTTGTGGCGGTCGTCGGTGGTTTCCGCCCAGCCGTCGTAGGCGACGCCGAGCTTCTTCCAGAGGTTGAGGAAAAGCTTGGTCGTCTTCTTGGCGAAGGTGGCGGGGTTGATCCCTTCCTTTTCCGCGATCTGCTGGACCTTCTGGCCGTGCTGGTCCACGCCCGTCAGGAAATAGACCTCCTCGCCTTTCAACCGCTGGTAGCGGGCGATCACGTCGGCGAGCACCTTTTCATAGGCGTGGCCGATGTGCGGGGCGCCGTTGGTGTAGTCGATGGCGGTGGTGATGTAGAACATGGAAGGAGACAGAAGACTTGAAGACTGAAGACGCAAGAGGGGAAGGATCAAGGCTCACGGACCACCTTGCCGCCTAGCGAAAGGATGCGGGCGTTGGCCTTGGCGGACTCGGCTTCCCCGATCTGGCCGTCGCGAACGTACATTTGCGAGAGGCCGGTCCAGGCGAGCAGGTCATTCGGCTGCAGGGTGGTCGCCTGCAGGCCGCAGCCGATCGCTTCCTTCACGTGGCCGAGCTTCAGCAGGCACATGCCGAGGGCGTGCCAGCCATCGAAGAACTCGGGATCGAGCGCGACGCAGCGGCGGTAGAGGCTACAGGCTTCCTCCAGCTCGCCGAGGGCGAGCGCGCCATTGGCGTCGTCGAAGATCAGATCGCGTTCGGAGTCGGGCATGGGCTGCGGGGCTCCGGAGCGGAGGCGGTCAGGGCTTCTTGAGAAGATCGGTGACCTGGGTGCTGGCCAGCTTTTCCTCCAGCCACGCGGAGAAGGCGATGCGCTGCTGGTTCGAGGTCAGGCCGGTCAGCGACTGGTTGATGCGCTCGTCGCGGGCCGGGTCCTTCACGACCTCGCGCTTCTCGACGAAGATGAACACGGCTCCATCCGGCCGCATCACGGGATCCGCCAGCGTGCCGGGATCCACCAACGAGGCGGTTTCGAAGAGGATCGAGGTGTCGGCTTCCTCCGGAAGCTTGTCGGTGGCCTTGAAGGGGCCGAGCGACTTCACCTCGAGTCCGAGTTCCTTGGCGGCATCGGCGAAGGACTTGCCGGCGGCAAGTGCCTCGCGGAGCTTCGCTGCTTTCTCGTCGGCGTCCTTCTTGAGGGCTTCGCCGGCCTTGTCCGTGATGAAGTCCACGCGGACCAGATCCTTGGCCTCTTCGAAGGTCTTGGTGCGCGGCTCCTCGGCTTCATCGAGGTGAGCGATGAGGAAGGCTCCATCGGCAATCGGCAGTGCCTCGCTGAAGCGAGACATCGCGTCCGAGCCGGGAGTGATTTGGAAGATGATGTCGCCGACCGGACGGGGATTGGAGGTCGAGCGGGTATTGACGGACAGCTCGGCGGGCAGGGAAGTGCGGGTGAAGAGGTCGGTGGTGACGATCTTCCAGCCGTTTTCCTCGGCGAGCTTGGCGAAATCCTTGCCTTCGCTGGCTTCGATTTGCTGCAGGAGGCCATCGACGGTATCGGCCAGTTGGGTGTCCACCTTGCGCTTGTGCTCGGCGAGCTTGGCTTCGGCGGCGGCCTTCTTGTCGGCGGCGGCCTTTTCCGCTTCCTTCTTCTGCTCGTCGGTGACGGCGTCGGGCAGCTTGGTTTCGTCCTTTGGCAGCTCCGGGTAGGTCGGTTTGGCGATGAGGTAGGAGACCTTGATCTTCCGGTCGGTCTGATACTTGTCCTTGGTGGTTTCCCACTGGGCTTTCAGTTCCTCGTCGGTCGGCTTGAGCTCGTCCTGGAACTTCGAGAGCGGGATCCGGATTAGCTGGATGGCGACCTGTTGGTCGCGGCTGGTCACCTGCTGGGCAGCGACGCTGCGGTCCACGGCGAGGCCGCCGCCGATGATTTCGGTCAGCTTGCGGGTGGCGAGCGTGTCGCGGACGATGTCGATGAAGTCGCCTTCGGTCATGCCGAGGCGGCCCAAGCGCTTGGTGATGAAATCGTTGTAGGTCTGCTGGTTGTAAGCGCCATCAGCTCCCTGAAAGGTCGGCATCTTCTTGATCTCCGCGGAGATCTCCTCGGCCGACGGATGCACGCCGAAGTCTTCCGCGGCCTGGCGCACGATCAAGCGGTTCACGAAGAAGCGATTCGCGGTTTCCTCGCCGCCGCCGAAGCCGCCGAGCGTACTCAGGAAATCGATCATCCCATACATGCCGAAGCCCTGGACGAGCGCCATCGGCGTCTCGCCGAGCTTCTGCACCTCGGTCATGGTGTATTGGCGGCCATCCACGGAGAGGGCGGGCGGATCACCGGCCGACCCGCGGCCTCCGGTGTTATTCTCGAAAAAGACAAGGCCTACGAACAGCAGGGCGACCACGATGATGATGAGGCCGGTGTATTTACGGAGGTGTTCGATCATGGACGCTTCTTCTGGGATGTCCCTCGCGGGGCGCGGAAGTAAAGGGAGCCGCAGGGACGGCTTCAACCCTTATTCGCGGTCTCAAACACGACCGGTCGCGACAAAAAAAGAGCCGCCGGGGAGCACCCACTCCCCGGCGGCCAAGTTCGTCAACCCCGTCGGGCAAGCCCGGCGAAAGCTGACAACTGCTGTTCACCCTTACATGAAAACTGCACTTGCGCGCGGTTTTCAAAGGGGTCTGACCGGCAGCCGGGGGATCCGTTCAAAGGTTTTTCAGATTTTTTTCGGGAGCGATTTTCCCGCTGCGGCGGAAAAGCAATCTTGTCGCGGGCCGGGCAAGGCGGCATCGCTCGCGGCGTGACGGGACACGAGATTCGCGATGCCTTGGAGACCGCCGGGGTGATGCCCAGCCGCCAGCTTGGCCAGAATTTCCTCTGCGATCCGAACATGGCGCGTTGGATCACCGACCAGCTCGACGCCCGGCCGGAGGACACCATCGTCGAGGTCGGGCCGGGCACCGGCGCGCTGACCGAGCACCTCGTCGGCCGCGTCCGGCGGATCGTGCTGGTGGAGTTTGATTCACGGCTGGCGGCCTATTTGAAGGGGCGCTTCGCCAACGAGCCGAGCGTGGAGGTTCATCATGCCGATGGAGCGAAATTCGACGTGCGGACGCTCTGGAAGCACCGGCCGGTGAAGTTTCTGGGAAATCTGCCCTATTCTTCCGGCGGGGCGATCCTGCGGAATTTCCTGTCCCGCCCCCATCCCTTTGAGCTCGCGGTCATCATGCTGCAAAAGGAAGTGATCGAGCGTCTCGCCGCCGGTCCACGGACCAAGGAATACGGCGTCCTGACGCTGCGGGTGCAGAGCGAGTGGCAGGTGAAGCCGCTGCGGACGGTGCCGCCGGAGGCCTTTCACCCGCGGCCGCAGATCGATTCCTCGGTGGCGCTGCTGACCCCGCGGGGAAAGGAGTTCCCGGCATTCGATGCCCGGCGTTTCGACGAGCTGATCCGCCGCGGCTTCGCCCAGCGGCGCAAGCAAATGGGCAAGCACATGCCCGAGAGCCCGCCATGGGAGGAAGTTCACACCGCGCTGGGGGTGGCTGCGACCGCCCGGGGCGAGGAGCTTTCGCTGGCCCAGTGGATCGAGCTGGCCCGGGTTTACGACGATCATCCGCTGCGCGACGTGCCACAGCGCGGTGACGAGATTTTCGACGTGGTGGATGCGGGCGACCAAGTGACCGGCCAGGCCACGCGGCGGGAGGTCCATGAGAAGGGCCTGCTTCACCGGGCGATCCACGTGTTTGTCGTGAATCGCCATGGCGAGCTGTTGTTGCAGAAGCGCTCGCGGTTCAAGGATGCCCACCCCGGCGTTTGGGATTCCAGCGTGGCCGGGCATCTGGATGCCGGCGAGGACTACGCCGACGCTGCGATTCGCGAATTGGAGGAAGAAATGGGAATCACGGGGGTGCCTGCCGAGGAAATCGGCCGGATTCCCCCGACCGATGCCACCGGATGGGAGCATGTGCGGCTCTACCTTTGTCGGTGGGACGGCACGCCGCGGTTTCCCAGTGCGGAGGTCGAAGCTGCCTTGTGGATGAGGCCGGAAGAGCTCGACGGATGGATTGCGGCGCGACCGGAAGACTTCGCCAGCGGGTTCGTGGAGTGCTGGAAGTTATCGAGAGGACGATAATTGCCTGAGCTGGAATGTTTTTAGAATAAGCTTGTCTGGAAAGGCTAATATTTTAGTCTAGGGACGCTCCCCGCAATGTTCACCTGTCCCACCCATGAAACCAGCCAGTCACATCGGGTACAGCCGGAACTCCCGCCGGCACCATGCTAGAAATCTTCGGGCCCGGGGGATGACTCTCCTTGAGCTCACTGTCGTCATCCTCGTACTCCTCACATTGATCACAATCCTCTTCTTTGGCGCAAATGCCTGGAAGAATGGTTCCGACCGGGTGCTTTGCATCCTGAACCTCCAGTCGGTTCAAAAGGGCGTTCGCAGCTACGCGAATCTCAACGGCCGCAATCCGGGCGAAACCGTCCCCGGGCTTCAGTCCGAGGTGATCGGCCTGGGTCGCTTCGTCGAAGCGATGCCGTCCTGCCCCGGCCGAGGCAGCTACACCACGAGCGGAGATATCATTCCTGCCCTCGGCAGCCTGTATTTGGAGTGCTCGCTTTCCGGAGCAGGTGCCCATGAGCCGGTGAACGTCGAAGATTGGTGAACGGATTTCCCTGATTGCAGGGACGCCGGTTTCAGTGAAGGGTCGCCGCCGTGTTCCCATGAGCGCGGCCACGACTCCCTTTGAAAGCCAGACCCGGCTGTGGCTGGTGGCTTTCGCCGTGTCCGCACTGGTCAATCTGATCGCGCTGTCGGCGATTGCCTTTTGGGTGCTGGCCAAGATCGCCCTGCAGTCCCTGCCGCGGGATCCCGTGACCTCCACGGGCGAATCGGTGGCGGTAATCATGCCGGAAATGATCGAGAGCGTGGCCGGCGAGCCCGCTCCGGCGGCGCCCGTGGTGCCGCCGCCCGCTCCTCCTCCCGACTTCGCGCGGACCTCGCCGGATCAGGTGGAAGCGACTCCGGATCGGCCGGATTTCATCGGCGAGCGGAGCACCCAGGCTACAAGCGACACGACGCCGGCTCCCATGGCTCCGGACCAGATCAGCCAGAAAGGTCGCGACCCTCTTTATGAGGACGAGGTCGAAACGACCCGGAGCAATTACCAGGACGGCGATTTGGCTCATGACAGGAAGGCTCGCATCGGCGAACCCGCTCCCGCGGAGTCGAAGCCCGCGCCGATGACTCCCCACCAGGATAACGTCGCCGAGGCGGCGAAGCGCGATGGCGAGCTTGAGGCGGAGAAGCCACCGGCGGAAGCGACCCGTGAGCAGTTGGCCGAGGGTCCCTCGCCGGTCGAGCGGCGGGTCAAGGAAGCGAAGCCGGAGGACGAGACCAAGCCCGCGCAACCGGAGCGCCGGGCTGATGGCCAAAAGCCCGAGGAAAAGCCCGCCGCGGAGCAACCGAAGCAAGCGGCCGCCAACGCGAACGCTCCCGGTTTCCGCGGCAATCAGGTCAAGACCAAGCTGGTCGGGTCCATCACCCGCAGCGGGCGCTCGGCCCTCAATGTGGAGGACTCCGTGCTCGGCCGCTACCATGCCGCCGTCAGCCGTGCCGTGGAGAAGGAGTGGCAGCTCAACTGCGTCCGCAACCGCGACTACATCACGCCCGGCATGCTCACCATGAGCTTCATGCTCGATGCCAAGGGCAAGGTCCGCGAGATCCGCGTGGTCGAGGACCTGCAGGTCGGCGCGATTCCCAAGGGTTTCACCCTCAATGCCATCAATGACGCCGAGATCCCCGTGATGCCGGCGGATCTAAAGAAGCAGCTCAATGGCGAGCCGCTTGAGCTTATTTACCGTTTCAGTTTCTAACTCATGTCCCTTCCCTTGTTCCTTGCCGCCGCCGCGACGGTGGAAAAATCCCGCGTGGAGCGGATCTGGCAGTTCTTCGCCGATGGCGGCTACTGCATGATCCTGCTGGCCCTGTGCTCCTTCGTCATGGTGGCGTCGATCCTCTTCAAGCTGCTCTCGCTGCGACGCGACATTATCGTGCCGTCCGGGCTGGAGCGGAAGCTGCGCGAATACGAGCACCAGCACGAGGCGAGCCCCGGCTTGTTCGACGAGATCAAGGAGGGCCGCACGCCGCTGGCCCGGCTCTGCGGCATTGCGCTGCGCCACCGCGGAGAGACCCGCGAGCAAATCACGGGTGCCGTCCAGGCCGCGGCACGCGAGGAGGTCCTGCGGCTGCACGCCGGGATGTCGTCCATCGACGTGATCGTCAGCATCGCCCCGCTGTTAGGTCTGCTCGGGATGGCCAGCGGCCTAGTCGTGATGTTCGGCGGCTTGGGGGAAAATCCCGACCCCACGCTGGTCTCGCGCGGCATCAGCGAGGCGCTGAATACCACCGTCTTCGGCTTGGCGCTGGCGGTGCCGGCGATCGTGGCCCACGCATTTTTCCTCCGCCGCATCGATATGTTCGTCGCCCGTCTCGAGGGGCTGCTGGCCGGCTTCGCCCGCACCTGCGAGGGATCTGCTGCCGTGCCCGCTCGCCCGCCGCTGCCAGCGCCCGCATCCGCGCAGCTTCCTGTCTAACAAACCGGCCATGCACTTCGAACATCCCGTCCGCAAGACCCGTGGGGTGCCGGTGGTCCCCATGATCGACCTGCTTTTCGTCATCCTGATCTTCCTGGTGGTGTCCACGACCTTCAAGAAGCCGCGCAGCGTGCTGCCGATCGAACTGCCCACGGTCAGGGAAATCGCCGGTTCGGCGGTGGTGGATTCCCGCTCGGTGCTCGCGCTCGACAAGGAGGGCAAGATCACCCTCGACGCCGTGGCCGTGCCGGACGTGCAACTGCTCGATTCCTACCTGAAGGCATTCACGAAAGAGAACCCCGGCCGCAAGCTGGAACTGGAGGCGGACAAGCAGGTGCCGCTGGAGAAATTGCTCGGCGTATGGGACGCGTTGACCCGCGCGGGCATCGCGATTAAGGACGTGCCGGCCCGTATCCGCCTGCCGCAGGAACCGGGCAGTTCCTCGAAATGATCCTCGAAATCGTCCAATACGGCCACCCTGTCCTCCGCGAACGCTGCAAGCCCGTCGAAACAGTCGATGATGACCTGCGCAAGCTTGCCGCCGACATGCTCGAAACCATGTACGACGCCAATGGCGTGGGTCTGGCCGCGCCGCAAATCGGCGTCGCGCTCCGCCTCGCGGTGATCGATGTGGCGCACGATCCCGAGTGCATCACCTTCCTCAAGGTCGGTGGCGAGGATGCGCCACTCGACTCGATCATGCCGCTGATCTTCATCAATCCCGAGCTGGAGTTCACCGGCCCCAAGGAGAAGGACACCGAAGGCTGCCTGAGCATCCGCGACGTGCGCGCGGACGTCAGCCGGCCGGGCTCGCTGAAGGCGAAGCTCCCGCAGCTCGATGGCACGGTGCTGGAGATCGAGACGGATGGCCTGCTCGCCCGCGCCTTGCAGCATGAGACGGATCATCTCAACGGCATCCTTTTCATCGATCGCGTCGCACCGGCCACCAAGATCAGCCTGCGGCGGAAATTGAAGCGGCTCGCCGCCGACGAATGACGTCCATCGGGGATTGAAGGCTCGACTTTCCGGGCAGCCAAAGCTATCGACTCTGCCGGATAGCTCGTTTTTCTAACAAAGTTTGATGCCATGAACAGCAGCCGCGGTATTTTCGAACCCCAAGAAGGTTTCGCTCCAGCCCCTCCCGCCAAGAGCCCGTTTGCCGTCGCCGATGAAGGCCCGGCCACCAGCCCTTTTGCCATCGTCTCCGAGCCGGAATCTCCGTTTGCCGCGATGAAGGACGACCATCCGACCCGCTTGGCCGCCGAGGCTGGACGCCCGGTGAAGCTTCCGGAGCGCCGCCCGGCAGCCGGTGAAGTGCCGGCCGTGGAAGCCCGCTCGCCGTTTGCGGCCGAGGCCTCGAATCCTTCGCCATTTGACGCTCCGGCTCCAGCTTCCTCGCCGTTTGCAAGCTCGCCGCCGCCCGTGCCGACTGCTGCTCCGGCGTCCAGTCCCTTCGGCTTTGCCGCGGAGCCTGCCGCTGCAGCCCCAGCTCCAGCTGCTGCTGCTGTTGCCGCTCCTGCGCCTGTCGCGGCTCCGGCCCCGGCGGCCACGCCAGCTCCAATCGCTGCCGCCGCTCCCGCGCCAGCTCCGGTTGCCGCCGCTCCTGCCGCGGTCGAAAGCGATAGCGGCGACTCCGACTCCAGCTCGATTCGCCAGCTTGCGCTCCGCGCCATCTTCGGCGTGGACCGCGAACTCGGTGCGGAGGAAATGCTCCAGCGCGCCCGCGGCCTTTCCGGCATCCGCCACGTCGCTCGCGTGCCCGGCAATGAAGTGGCCACCGTCGATGCCTTCCGCAAGATCATCAACAACCTCGGCTTCCCTGCCGGCCAGGTGAAGCTCGTCAGCGGCAGCCTGCCCATCGACTTCATCCGCGAAGGCAATGTCGTCCTCGCTATCCAGAACGATGGCAGCTTCGCCCCCGGCGTGAAGGAAACGCTCATCATCGTTGCCCGCGAATTGGGCAAGCTGTGACGCCGTCGCCGGCATGACGGTCCAGCAAAACGGCCGGCAAGTCTCCGTGAAGGTCGCCCTCACCGGGGCGGCCGACACCGGCAAGCTCGCCATCCTGCGGGCCATTGCCGGTCGTTTCGGCTCCGCCACGGTCCGCGAGCACTCGGTCGGCGCGGTGCATGTGCATCGCGTCGAGTGGACCGAGCCGAATACCTTGCCGGACGGCCGCTTTCTCAATGTGGCCGTCCACTCGCTGACCGGCCGCGTGGACTACAACGCCGCCGAGGAACTGCTGGTCCGCGATGCCGCCGGCATCGTCTTCGTGGTCGATGTCGACCCGGCCAAGTTCAAGGCTACGTGGGACAGCCTGATGCGGCTTTCCGATAACACGAAGCGCAACGGCTTCGATCTTCATTCGGTCGGCCTCGCGATCCAATATCACCGCGCGGACCTCTACCCGGACTTCGAGCCGCAGAAGCTCGACCAGCGCCTGGGCGTGCCGCCCGGCCTGATCCCGCGCTTCGTTTCCACCAGCCGCCAGCCGGATGCCGAGGGCCTCGCGTTCGATTCGGTGCTCGCGCAGATCAAGGAGCGGCTTTGACTGCGGCCGTTGAAGTCGGCCGCCGATCCTATCGCCCCTTGAGCAGGTTCCGGCTCGCCCACACGTAGTTCGCGCCGGAGATCAGGGTCAGCGCCACCGCGGTCCAGAGTGAGACCGGCATCAGCCAGTTCTTCGGGTTCGCTAAGTCGCGCAGCAAGCCCCCGATGACGCCCGGATTCTCGATTGAGGAAAAGGTCAGCCACACCAGCCCGGTGATGCAGTAGGTGAGCTGGAAGGTGGTCTTCCATTTCCCGAGCTTGTCGGCGGCGAGCACCTGCCCGGCCTCGACCGCGATCTGGCGCAGGCCGGTGACCAAAAACTCCCGCGCGATGATCGTGGCGGTGACCCACACCGGGCAGTGGTAGCCACCTACCGGTTGGGCGGAAAAATACACGAAGGCGGCGCACACGAGGATCTTGTCCGCCAAGGGGTCGAGTAATTTTCCCAGCGGCGTCACCAGTCCGAGCTTCCGCGCCAGGTAGCCGTCCAGCCAATCCGTGGCCGCTGCCACCGAGAAAGTGACCAGCGCCACCGCATAGCCTGCGGTTCCCGGAAAACCCACTGCGATCACGAAGACTGCCGTCAGGAACAGGCGGGAGAGGGTGATCGCATTGGGCAAGTTCACGCCCGGAATGTGGGGAATGCATGGCAGCATGGCAACAAGGGGTTGCACCGCGGCCCGCGGTTCCCTACACGGCCCGCGGTTCCTGAACCGTTTCAAGATCATGAGTAACAGCGATTTCGGCCTCATCGGCCTGGCCGTCATGGGCCAGAACCTCGTCCTCAACGTGGAATCCCGCGGCTTCCAGGTGTCTGTCTATAACCGCACCACCTCGGTCACCGACGAATTTGTCAGCAAGCATCCGGACAAGAAACTCGTCGGCGCCAAGTCGCTGGAAGAGTTCGTCCAGTCGCTCGCTTCCCCGCGCAAAGTGATGATCATGGTCAAGGCCGGCGGTCCGGTGGACGCGGTCATCGAGTCCCTCATCCCGCTGCTCGACAAGGGCGACATTATCATCGACGGCGGCAATTCGCTCTACACCGACACCGAGCGCCGCGACAAGTGGCTCGGCGACCTCGGCTTCCGCTTCATCGGCGCCGGTGTCTCCGGTGGTGAAGAAGGCGCCCGCAAGGGCCCGTCGATCATGCCCGGAGGCCCCGCTTCCACGTGGGACGTGATGAAGCCGATCTTCGAAAGCATCGCTGCCAAGGTTGATGGCGAGCCGTGCGTCATCCACATCGGACCCGGCGGTGCCGGCCACTATGTGAAGATGATCCACAATGGCATCGAGTACGGCGACATGCAGCTCATCTGCGAAGCCTACAACATCTTCAAGGCTGCCGGCTTCACCCCGGCCGAGCTCGCCACCGTCTTCACCGACTGGAACGAAGGCGACCTAGAGAGCTACCTCATCCAGATCACCTCGAAGATCTTCGCCCAGCAGGATCCCGAAACCGGCAAGCCGCTCGTCGATCTCATCCTCGACACCGCCGGCCAGAAGGGCACCGGCAAGTGGACCCTGATCAACGCCGTCGAAAACGCCGTCGTGATCTCCACCATCAACGCCGCCGTCGAAGCCCGCATCCTGTCTTCCTTCAAGGACAAGCGCGTGGCCGCCAGCGAGTTCCTCCACGGCCCGAAGGCCGAGATCTCCGCCGACAAGGCCGAGCTGGTGAAGAAGGTTCACGACGCGCTCTTCGCCTCCAAGATCATCTCTTACGCGCAGGGCCTCGACCTCATCGCTGCCATGGGCAAGGAGAAGGACTGGGGTCTCGACCTCGGCAAGATCGCGGCCATCTGGCGCGGCGGTTGCATCATCCGCGCCCGCTTCCTCAACGACATCACGGACGCCTACCGCTCGGATCCGGGCCTGAGCAACCTGATGCTCGCCCCGTTCTTCACGAACCTCCTCAACGAGTTCCAGCAGAACTGGCGCGAGGTCATCGCCACCGCCACCCTCGCCGGCATTCCGGTGCCCGCGTTCTCGGCCTCGCTCGGTTACTACGATAGCTATCGTAGCGCCGTCCTTCCCGCGAACCTGCTCCAGGCCCAGCGCGACTTCTTCGGCGCGCACACCTACGAGCGCACCGACAAGCCACGCGGCGAATTCTTCCACACCGATTGGCCGGAAGTCATCGGCTGAGGAACAGAGACAGTGTGTTTTTCCAACGGCGGCCGGGAGCGATCCCGGCCGTCTTTTTTTAATGTAGCGTCGGCCTATAACCGTCGGACTTCGGCGGCACGGGCCGCATCGTCGTGGATTCGGAAACAAGGTCTCACGATGCGGCTTGTGGCCGCCAGTCAGTGACGGTCGCAGACCGACGCTACATCACGGCAGCAGGAATCTCATTGCCGCCCGCAAGGCAGCGAAGAGAATCCCCCGCGATCATGAAAGCGACGCCCCTCCTGCTCGCCCTGCTTTTCTCCCTGCCTGTGCCGCTTGCCGCCCAAGCGCCCAAGCCCGCGGAGGAGAAGAAGAAGCTGAAGAAACTCGACGACATCCTCACGTGGTCGAAGGCGAAGCAGACCTACGACGAGGGCTTGAAGGCCTTCCACCAGGCGAAGGGCGAGGAGGCGATCGCGAAGTTCACCGAGTCGCTATCGCACATCGAAAAGTATACGGATGCCCGGATGGCGCGCGGTCGCACTTACTACGAGATGCACCGCTATGAGCCGGCGCTGGAGGACTTTACCCGCGTGGTGGCGGAGCAGCCGGATCAGGCGAGCGGCCACTACTATCGCGGCCTCGCGCTGTGGAACCTGAAGCGGCCGGAAGAGGCGCTGAAGGCGCTCGACACCGCGATCCAGAAGCAGCCGCGAACGTATGCGTATCACGAGTCGCGGGCAATGCTGCTGGAGTCCATGAAGCAGCAGGCACGGGCCCTGGCCGACTATGACATGATGGTGGCTTTGCACCCACTGCAGCCCTCGAACATCGAGCGCCGGGCGAAGTTGCTGCGGGGACTCGGCCGGAACGAGGAAGCCGACGAGGAAGAGCGGCAGGCGGATCAACTTCGTGAAGCGGGTTTCTGACGGCAACCCGCTCCGCAACTTTTTCCCGCGGGGCCGGTTGCAGCGTTTGGTTCGCCCCGGGCCACCGTCTTGCCCCATTGGTCACGATGAAAACGAAGCTCCCTTGGATGGTCGTTGCCGCCACGCTGCTAGCCGCGTGCGACGAGAAACAAGAGCCGGTCGCCGCCCAGCCGAAGTCGCCGTCGGCTTCCAAGCGCTTCACGCCTGACCGGCCTGCGACACCGAAGCCTCAGGCCGACAAGGTTCCCGAGCCCGCGGAGCCGCCGGTCGCCCAGCATTCGCAACCAACCGTTCCTCCTGCCGCACCGGCGACTCCACCGCCTGCGCCGGCACCCGCCCTTTCCGCCGAGGAACGCGAGGCCCGGCGTGCCGAGCAGCGCCAGCAGCGGGTGACCCGCGTCGCGGAGCAGATGACCACCCGCTTGAAGGAGCAAGATGCGAACGGCGACGGACTCCTCGCCCAGAGCGAGGTAACCGGACCCATGCAGCGCGGCTTCAGCCGTGCCGACACGAATGCCGACGGCTCGCTGGATGCCGCCGAGCAGCAGGCCATGATCCAGAACGTGGCGGAGCGCATGGGCAACTCCGACCGGGACCGGGGCGATCGCGGTGACCGGCGCGGATTCAGCCGCCGGGGAACAGGCGGTGGTGGCGGCTTCGGCGGTGGCTCTAACCGGCGGCGGGACGACTGAGATAACGTTGCGGAAAGCAACGATTCGTCTCTTTGATGGCAGGCTCGGGAAAAGCCGGTTGCTTTCCAGCGTGCGGGAAGACACATCGTCGCCGCGCTACACGTTGGCATGACGAACGAACTGCTGATCCTGATCGTCGAAGCGATCGCCGTTTACTTCCTCGTCCTGTGGGCTCACTCGCTGCGCAACCGGCTCGGGCTCGCCCATTTCTACGCGCTGATCGGCAGCCTGACCGCGGTGATGGTATGGGTCACCGATGCCGGCGTGCGGGTGAATATCCCCGGCGTGTCTTTCATGGTGGGGTCGACGGTGTTCTACACCGCGCTCTTGTTAGGGGTGTTCGTCGTCTATGTCTTCGACGGCCCGCGGGCCACGCGGATCGCGATTTCCACCATCATCGGCGTGTCCATCATGGTGCCGGTGGTCACGCTGGTGCTGCACTGGCAGCTCCGCATTTCCTCGCCGGATGGGCTGAGCTATTTCCCGCCGCAGAGCCTGCGGATCTATTCCGCGTCGATTTTCGCCGCCCTCGCCGACCTGATCTTCCTGGCGATCGCCTGGGAATTCCTCGGCCAACCGAAGCTCCAGGTGCAGCTGTGGCTGCGGGCCTTCCTGACCCTGCTCGGCGTGTTGTGGCTGGATGTGATCCTCTTTGCCACCGGGGCCTTCGCCGGCACGCCGGACTACCTTAAAATCATGGGCGGCACCTTCCTCAGCCGCCTCGTCATCGGCATCTTCGCGTTTCCCTTCCTCTACTGGTATCTCGCCTGGCAAAGCGGCAAGAACGGCATGGAGATCGAGAACCGGCCAGTGCTCGCCATTCTCAAGGAGGTCACCCGCGTGCGGCAGGAGCTGAGCCTGGCCCAGCGCGAGATCGAACTCCGCAAGGAGGTGGAGCGCGAGAACGTGACGCTCATCGAATCGCTGCAGCAAGCGATGAAGGAGGTGAAGGTGCTGCGCGGCTTCCTGCCGACCTGCAGCTACTGCAAGGACATCCGGGACGAGGGTGGCAACTGGCACCAGCTCGAGGCCTACCTCCAGCGTCACAGCGAGGTGAAATTCAGCCACGGGATCTGCGACAAGTGCCTCAAGGAGCACCATCCCGGGATCGACCTATCGTCCGGGAGCGGGACGTAGCCGGGAGCGGGTCCGCATGCGGCGATCCCTCTGAAGAGGGGTGGAAATCGACGGCACCAATGGTGTTTCCTACGAGGATCTCCTGCATCCTTCCGGAGAGTCCTTGCACTTTTCGTCGCGCAGCCTTGCGCGGCGGCTCGGCCCCGTAACACTGCAACTGCACTCGCATGAAACCGCTGCTCGTCCTTCTCCTCTGCACCGCGGCGCTTCCGGCTGCCGATCCGCCGGCGCAGGTCTTCCAGATGAACTGCTCCGCCTGTCACGTGGCGGACCAGATGATCGTCGGCCCATCGCTGGTCGAGATCGCCGGCATCTACGGCAAGGATCCGGACGGCTTCGTGAAGTGGTGCATCGCACCGCAGCACAAGCGCGAGGGTGCGATCGAGATGCCCTCGATGGCTCACCTCGGCGAGCCGGTGCTGCGCGAGCTGCACAAGTACATCATCGCCCAGGCCGCGGGAAAGAAGGAGCAGAAGAAAGCCGACATCGACCCCTTCGCCGTGCCGGCCGCCCAGGTCCGCCGGCCGCAGGTGCAGCGCGTGTTCCTGCCGGATGCCTCGCCCGCGGCGATCGCGGTGGCGCTGCCGGGTGATCTTTCGTTTTGCTTCGATGCGGCCGAGTGCCGCCTGCGCTACGTGTGGAAGGGCGGCTTCATCGACGGCGGGGGCTACTGGAAGGGCAATGGCAGCTCGCTGGCGAAGTTAGGCGGCGAGGTGGTCTATCGGGAGGCGCGCTTTCCGCTGACGTGGCCGCTCGCGGGCGAAGAGCTTCCGCCGAAGTTCCTCGGCTACCGCGTGGCGAAGGACGGGCTGCCTTCGTTCCGCTACCGCCGTGGTGGCGTGACGTGGACGGAAACGGTCAAGCCCTTGTCTGACGGCACGGGCGTCGAGCGCCTCTTCGAACTCGATGCCGGCAAGGCGATGACGGTCGCTGCCGAGAAAGCCACCGTCACGTCCACCACGGGAAGAGACGCCATTCCCGCCTCCGACAAATCCTTCACCCTCACCTTCCGCTGGAAATGACGCCGCTGAATTTCAAACCGCGGATGACGCGGATCGCACGGATCCGGAATGGAGTGATCCCCATCGGCTCCATCGTCAATCCTTGCACTGTCATCCGTGAAATCCGCGCCATCCGCGGTTCTCTTCTACGATGCCTTCCGTACTTCGCCGCCGGCACGGTCTCCGCGGCGACGTTCACGGTCGAACGCATGCCGAATCCGCCGGGGGTGGACCCGCAGGTCGGCGGGGTGGATGTGTTGCCGGATGGCAAGGTCGCGGTCGTGTTTCACCGTGGCGAGGCGATGATCTTCGATCCTGTAACCAAGACGTGGAGCAAGTTCGCCGAGGGATTGCAGGAGCCGCTCGGGGTGATCGCCGAGTCGCCGTCATCGTGGCTGGTCATGCAGCGCGCGGAGCTGACCCGCCTCAAGGACACCGATGGCGATGGCAAGGCGGACGAGTATGAGACGGTCTTCGATGACTTCGGACTGACGGGGAATTACCACGAGTTCGCCTTCGGTCCGGCGAGGGGTCCAGACGGTTCGCTCTACATCGCTCTCAACGTGGCGTCGAATGGTGCCGGTGTGCGCGAGGAGATCCGCGGCAAGTGGTCGGAACTGGGCGATCTCGACTTCAAGCAGATGATCCACGACGGGCAGTGGGGCAAGCGCGCCGCCAGGGCCGGGCGCATGTACTCGCGCGTCCCGTGGCGCGGTTGGGTGCTCAAGCTTTCCCCGGATGGCAAGACGATGACGCCCTATGCCTGCGGCTTCCGCTCACCGGATGGCATCGGCGTGGATGCCGACGGCCACGTGCTGGTCACGGACAATCAAGGCGATTGGCGCGGCACCTCGCCGCTGCACGCGCTGAAGCCGGGTGGCTTCCATGGCCACCCGGCGTCGCTGGTCTGGCAGGAGGGCTGGAGCCAAGGTGATCCGCGCAAGCTGTCGCTGGCGAAGATCGATGCGATGCGCGTGAAGGAAAGCGGCCGCTTTGCCCAAGGCGAACTCGCGAACTCGCCGACCCAGCCGGTGGTATTCCCGGCGACCTGGGGGCCTTATGCCCGGCAGGTGTTGATCGGCGAAATGAACCAGAATCGCATGGTGCGTTTCATCGCCGACGACGTGAATGGCTTCCGCCAAGGCTCGCTGATCCCGATCTTCGACGACGCCGGTCTCGGCAATGGCAATCACCGGCTCGCCTTTGGGAAGGATGGCATCTTGTGGGTGGGCAAGACCCACCTTTCGTGGGCCGGTGCGGAGGGACTGGTGAAGGTGACCCCCTCGGGGCTCGAAGACGTTTTTGTCGTCACCGGCATGAAGTTGGAGAAGACCGCGGAGGGTCACGCCTTCCGGATTTCGTTCAACCGGCCGATGCCGTCGGTGAACTCGATCCGCCTCAACCGCTTCAACTACATCTACCACGAGGACTACGGCTCGCCCAAGACCGACGAGGCCACCGTGGAGATCACCAAGCGCGAGATGATCGGCGACGGCCGCGAATGGCGGCTCACGGCCGTTCCGAAGCTCGGGGCCCTCCATCGCTTCGATTTGGCAGGCTTGAGGTCCGCGGATGGCAAGGCCTTGGAAGGGAAATCGCTCTACTATCAGGCCAGCGAATTGCCGTAAGAGTCCGGTTTTTCGATCTTTATTGAAATAAAGTGACTTTTGCGGCGTCTTGTCGGGCATGCTTTTGCTTGCCCAGATTCGTCCTTGGCTTCTCCTCGCTGGCCTCGCCCCCTTGCCGCTCCATGCGGCGGAGAAGGCGGTGACAAGTTGGACCGTCCCGCTCGCGGGGAACGCCTACGTCACCAGTGGCGAGGGCGGCCAACGTTGGGACGATCCCAAGATGGTCCGGTCGATCTACTTTCGCGTTGATCGCTCGGCCGAGCTCAAGCTCGCGCTGAAAGCCACCGTCCCGCAAGGCGAGTCGAAGATCCGCGCCACTGTGGAGGGCAAGACCTTCAACGCAGACCTCAAGGGCAGCGCGGACTTCGCGCTCGGAACGATCAAGGTGAAGGAGGCGGGCTACGTCCGCGTCGACTTGCAGGGCGTGACGAAGGATGGACCCGTCTTCGCCGAGGCCGGTGAACTGTTGGTCTCCTCGGAAACCCGCGATCTCACCGTCGCCTTTGTGAAGGACAACGAGGGCAACCGTTTCTACTGGGGTCGCCGCGGGCCATCGGTCCACCTGGGCTACAAGCTGCCGGAGAAGACGACCATCGAGTGGTTCTACAATGAAGTGACGGTGCCAGAGGGCAAGGATCCGATCGGCTCCTACTTCATGGCGAACGGATTCGGCGAAGGCTACTTCGGCATCCAAGTCAATAGCCCCACCGAGCGCCGCGTCCTCTTCTCTGTGTGGAGTCCTTTCTCCACGGACAAGCCCAGCGAAATACCCGAAGACCAGCGGATCGCATTGCTCGCCAAGGGTGATGGCGTGCATGGCGGGGAATTTGGAGGCGAAGGTTCCGGCGGGCAGAGCTACCTGCGCTTCCCGTGGAAGGCCGGTACGACGTATCGCTTCCTCAATCGCGCCAAGCCGGACGGCAAGGGCCACACCGTCTATACCGCCTGGTTCTTCGCTCCGGAGGCGAACAAGTGGCAACTCGTTGCCAGCTTCAAGCGGCCGAAGACCGACAAGCACATGACCGGAATGCACTCATTCCTCGAGAACTTCGCCGACCGCAACGGCTGGCAAAACCGCGAGGCGCACTATGGCAACCAGTGGGCTCGCGATACCGAAGGAAACTGGCACGCGCTCACGGAGGCCCGTTTCACCGGGGACGACATCGCAAGCCGTGGCTATCGCCTCGACTACGCAGGCGGCGTGACGGGCAAGGAATTCTTCATGCGCAACGGCGGCTTCTTCGCCGATACCGTGAAGCTCAAGAGCAGCTTCACCCGCCCATCGAGCGGGAAGACCGAACCGAAAATCGACTTCGAGAAGCTCGAAGCGGTCACCACCGGGCTGAACTAACCGTACGCACTTGGCGTCACGTCCCGGATCGGGGCGCGACGCCAACATCACTCAAGCCTTTAGCGGTGGTGATGGTACCCGCCGTGCCGGTAACCACCGCGGTTGTAATAGCCTCCACGGTGGTAATTACGGCCACCGTAGTAGTAATTGCGGTCGTCATTATTCTGACCGATCGCGTAGCCGAGGGCACCTGCTGCGACCGCACCCGCAGCGGCAGCTCCAGGGTCGACCGATTGAACCGGGCGGCCCGCGGCGTCATAGGTGGTCATGCAGGATGTAGTGGCGAGCGCCAACACGGCAGCGGTTATTAGAGTTCCATACGTCTTCATAGCACTTGGGGTTGTTGTATGATTGATTGAGCAGTCCCAATGCCGTCGGTGAGCGGTGACCTGTGCCAAGAGTGTGTGAGGTTGATTTTCAACGGGTTGAGTCACCTTGCGGACAAAAGCCGGCAGTCCCCTCATGGCGGCGAATGGAGCGCCTTTTGCCGGTTTCGAACATGCACGTTGCACGGGGGAACTCTAGCGATTGACGCTGTGCCGTTGGATCGCCACGACGTGTGGCGTCGCCATGAAAACACTGCTGTCCCGTCTCGCCCGCTGGGCAATTCTTGCCGTCCCCTTGGTCCTCGGCCAATGCATGCACGTCCCTGAACTCGGTGCTCTCGCCGATCAGGGCAGCACCAGCCAGCGCCGTATCGTCGTGGACCTCGGCGAGCAAAAGGCCCGCCTTTATCACCAGGGCAAGCTCGTCGCCGTGTCGCCGATCTCTTCCGGTCGCGAGGGCAAAAGCTCGCCGGTGGGCCGCTTCTCGGTGATCGAAAAGGATGCCGATCATCGCTCGTCGCTCTACGGCAACTACGTCCGCGATGGCAAGGTGGTGAAGGAGAACATCGATGTCCGCAAAGGCGGCCGTCCATCCGGGTCGAAGTTCGAGGGCGTGCCGATGCCGTACTTCCTGCGCTTCAGCGGTGCCTACGGCTTGCATGCCGGCCGGGTGCCCGGCTACCCGGCATCGAGCGGCTGCATCCGTCTGCCCAAGCGCCATGCGAAGCGCTTTTACGATGCGGTTCGCCTCGGCACGCCGGTGATCGTCCAGCGCTGAACTCGCTCGCCATCCGCCCGGCGGCTTGCTCGTGGGTGAGGGCCTCAAGGCCGGGCTCCCGAAGGACAAGGTGGCCGGCGGTCATAAAAGATGGATCTGCAGTTTGATTGATCCGGTGCTTTCGCCGTGGCGCGCGATGCGCTTGATTGAGTGAAGTCATGGACCTCGATCCCCAGCGAACCATCGCCGAACTCAAGCAACTGCGCGAACTCACCGGCGACGAGAACGGCGCCCAGCGGGTTGCTTTCACCGATACCTGGGCTAAGGCCCGCGCCTGGTACCGCGACCTCTTGAAAAACCTGCCGGTGGAGATTCACACCGATGAGGCCGGGAATGTATGGGCTACACTGCGTGGCGTTTCTGACAAGGCTCTCATCATCGGCGGTCACATCGACTCGGTGCCGAATGGTGGCTGGCTCGATGGCTGTCTCAACGTGCTGTCCGGCGTGGAAATCCTGCGTCGCATCCATGACGAGCATCGTGGCAAGCCACCGTTCACCATCCGCGTCGTCGATTGGGCGGATGAGGAAGGCGCACGCTTTGGCAAGAGCTTGTTTGGCTCCTCGGCGTGCTCGGGAAATCTCGACATGAACGAGGCCCGCGGCCTGCGGGACAAGGATGGCATTGCTTTGCCCGAGGCACTCGCGGCCCATGGCATTGACTTCGAGAATGTGAAGGCCAGCGGCAAGGAACTCGTCAACGCAGCCGCCTACATCGAGCTGCATATCGAGCAAGGTCCTGTCTTGTTAGATCGCGACCTTCCGCTCGGTGCGGTGCTCGGAACCTTCGGCGTGGAGCGTCACGCGATCACCTTCCACGGCCAGGCCGCTCATTCCGGTAGCACGCCGATGAACCGCCGCCGCGACGCCTTCCTCGCCGCGGCGAAGATGAGCGAGGCGATCTATCAGATCTCCGAACGCAGCGGGGAAGGGGTGTGCACCATCGGCTCCTGCACCACCAAGCCGGGGATCGTCACCAGCGTGGTCGAGGAATGCCGCATCACCCTCGATCAGCGCCACCTTGATCCCACGAAGCTTGCGACCATGCTGTTAGAAGCGCGCGAGGCCAGCGAGCGATTCGCGAACGAGGGCAGCGTTTCCGTCACCTGGGAGCGCATCTGGCAGATTGCACCCCGGCCTTTTGACAAGGAGCTGATCGATCTCTGCGACGATGCCATCCGTGAAACCTGCGGCGTCTGTCACCGCCTTCCCTCCGGTCCGCTTCACGATGCCGCCGAGGTGGCCGCCGCAGGCATTCCTACGGTGATGATGTTCGTCCAGAGCCTCCACGGCATCAGCCACAACAAGATCGAGGACACCAAGGAAGAGCACCTCGCGCAGTCGGTGGTCGCCTTCGACAAGCTGGCGGAGAAGGTGATGGGGTGGATCGCACGTCACTAACAACTCACGCGCACAGGAAACGGTGCTGCACGGCGTGCTGTGTCGCCAGGTTCAGCAATGATCCGGCGTCATCGCCCAGCTCGGCCGCCACGATTTCATGCTCCTTCTTGAGGTTCGTGTGCACGAGGTAGGGGTTGTCCGTATTGATGCAGAAGGGCACGTCATTCGCGGCGAGCAGCCGCACGAAGCCGCCGAGCCATTGAAAATCCGGCACCACGCGGGTCACGCGGTTGACGGTGGGGCATAGCTCCAGACAGATGCCTTCATCCTGCAGGCGGGCGATCAGGTTTTCCCGTAGCCGTCCCTCGGCGCGGCGCAGCTCGATGCCGTGGCCGATGCGGTCGGGGTGGATGGCCTCGATCACCTTCATCATGCCTTCCGCGCCGGTGCCTTCGCTTTCGCCGACGTGGTAGGTGATTTTCAGGCCGGCCTCGCGGGCCTTCTCCATCATCGTGGTGATCTCGCTGAGCCAAGGCTTGCTGAGTTCGAGCGAGCGCGATTCGGGGCCGGCCATGTCGATCCCGACCACGCCGTTCGCGCCATTGAGTGCACCGCGGCTGCGCCACTTGATGGCGGCCTCGATGATCTGCCAGTTTGCTTCCAGCGACAGGTCACGTCCCAGCGACAGAATGATGCCGGTGGCCACGCCGTAGTGGAGCGACGCGCGCTCGAGTCCCTGCATCACGGCCAGGATGATGGCATCCATTGTGTGCAGGCCATGGCGGACGCGCTTGAAGGGATTGAAGCGGAGCTCCAGCGCACGGACCTGCGCTCGCCGGTAGGCCTTGGCGACGACCTGATAGGCGGAGACGTTGGCAGCGGAGGGGGAGGACTGGATTTCCTCGGTGACCTCGAAGTAGCGGCCGAGGAAGTCATCGAGCGACGCCACTTCATCCGGCCGCGCCGTGAGTGACTCGTGGAAGCTGGCGAAGTTATTGAAGCCGGTCCGCAGCCCGTTGTCGCAGAGGATTTCCCACAAGACGGACGAGGGGACCGCCCCGCCGAGATGAATGTGGAGGTCGTGCATGAACCATCAAAGCCGTGGGTCGGGGTGATGGCAAGGCCGGCTGCCGGACGTGCCTAGGAGAGGAGGGATGACCAGTTCAAAGAAAAGGATTGAGAGTCCGGATACCGGTTCGTTCGAAGTCGGCAGTATTCCTCGTAACCACCGTGAGCGAATGGCGGCTGGCCGTTGCAGCGATCTGGCTGTCGAGCGAGGATACCGCAATACGCGATTTCTCCCAACTCGCCTTGAGCTGGCCCCAAACGTGGGCAGTGCTCACGTTGAAATTCAGAATCCGCCCCTGCATGCAATCGCACAGGGCTTGAAGCCAGAGGTGGAGTTGCGCCCTTCTGCTGCCATGCGGCAGACGTTCAATTCCGCGCCGGATCTCGCCGATGGTGATGGTGCTGACATACAGCTCGCTTTCATGAGCCCGCAGCCACTCGATGACCTTGGCGTCCGGCCTGGGTTTCGCCTGCTCGCCGAAGACGTTGGTGTCGACGAGGTAGCTCAAAGCTCCAGAGGCTGAGAATCATCCGCGTCCCGCGGGGCAATTTCAAATGTTCCGGGACAGGACAAGATGAGATCCACCAGTCCCCGGTTGGCGGGGTGGCTGATCCGCCGCAGTGTGATGGTGTCGCCGTCTTCGATCGTGATCTCGAAGTCATCCCCCGGCTGGAGTTGGAGCTGTTGTCGGACAACTCCGGGCAGGACGATCTGACCTTTTTGGGATAGCACCGTAGTCATCGTAGGAAAATCCTACACGTTGGGGGGCTACTTGCAAGCAAGCAGGGAGCGGGCGTGGCATCGCCTTCCTACTGGAAGAAAAATCCCGGCAGTGGTGGCCACTGCCGGGAGGGAATCGTCTTGGATGGCGGTGACCCTCAGATCATCTCCAGGATCGACTTGAACGTCGCGCTCGGGCGCAGGGCAGCGGAGGCCTTGGCATCGTCCGGCTGGAAGTAGCCGCCGATGTCTACGGGCTTGCCTTGGACGGCATTGAGCTCTTCCACGATCTTGGCTTCGTTCGCGGCGAGCTGTTCGGCCACCGGGGCGAAGATGGCTTGCAGCTCCAGATCGCCGGTCTGCGTGGCCAGCTCGTGCGCCCAGTAGAGTGCGAGGTAGAAGTGCGAGCCGCGGTTGTCGATGGTTCCGAGCTTGCGGCCCGGTGAGCGGTCGAACTCTAGGAACTTGCCAGTGGCGGCATCGAGCGTGTCGGCCAGCACCTTGGCGCGCGGCAGCTTGAAGGTATCGGCAATGTGTTCGAAGGACGGGGCGAGCGCGAAGAACTCACCGAGGCTGTCCCAGCGCAGGTAGTTCTCCTCGATGAACTGCTCGACGTGCTTTGGCGCGGATCCGCCGGCACCGGTTTCGAAGAGTCCGCCGCCATTCATCAGCGGGACGATGGAGAGCATCTTCGCCGAGGTGCCGACTTCGAGGATTGGGAAGAGGTCGGTGTTGTAATCGCGCAGCACGTTGCCGGTCACGGAGATGGTGTCCTTGCCCTGCACGATGCGCTCGAGCGAGTAGGTGCAGGCATCGGCCGGGGCGAGGATCTTGATCTCCAGGCCGCTGGTGTCGTGATCCTTCAGATACTTCTCGATCTTGGTGATGAGCTGGGCGTCGTGGGCGCGGGTCTTGTCTAGCCAGAAGACGGCCGGATCGCCGGTGGCGCGGGCGCGGTTCACGGCAAGCTTCACCCAGTCTTGGATCGGCGCGTCCTTGGTCTGGCAGGCGCGCCAGATGTCGCCGGCTTCCACGTCGTGGGAGAGCAGCACGTTGCCCGCGCTGTCGGTCACGCTGATGGTCCCCTTGGCGGGGGCTTCGAAGGTCTTGTTGTGCGAGCCGTATTCCTCGGCGGCCTGGGCCATGAGGCCGACATTCGGCACCGAGCCCATGGTCTTGGGATCGAGCGCGCCGTTCTTTTTGCAGAAGTCGATGACCGCCTGATAGATGCCCGCGTAGGAGCTGTCCGGGATCACGGCGAGGGTGTCGCCGGTCTTGCCCTGCGCGTCCCAGACCTTGCCGCCGGCGCGGATCATCGCGGGCATCGAGGCATCCACGATCACGTCGCTCGGCACGTGGAGGTTGGTGATGCCCTTGTCGGAGTTCACCATCGAGAGGCTCGGGCCATTCGCGTAGGCGGCCTGGATGTCAGCTTCGATTTCGGCCTTCTTGTCGGCAGGCAGCTTCTCGATCTTCGCGACCAGATCGCCGAAGCCATTGCGGAAATCGACGCCGAGTTCCTTGAGCGTCGCGGCATGCTTGGCGATGAGGTCCTTGAAGAACACTTCCACCGCGTGGCCGAAGATGATCGGGTCACTGACCTTCATCATCGTGGCTTTCATGTGCAGTGAGAACAGCACGCCATCGGCCTTCGCCTTGGCGATCTGCCCTTCGAGGAAGGAAACCAACGCTGCCTTGCTCATGAAGGTGGAGTCGATGATCTCACCGGCTTTCAGCGGCGTGGACTCCTTGAGGACCTTCACGCTGCCATCGGCACCGGTGAAGGTGATCTTCACGTCGGTCGCGGCGGCAACGGTCACCGATTTCTCATTGGAAAAAAAGTCCCCGTTTCCACCCATGGTGCCGACAGACGTATTCGAGTCCGCGGACCAGGCACCCATCGAGTGCGGGTGGGCCTTGGCGTAGTCCTTCACCGCCTTCGGCGCGCGGCGGTCAGAGTTGCCTTCGCGCAGCACCGGATTCACGGCAGAGCCCATGACCTTCGAATAGCGTGCCTTGATGTCCTTCTCGGCGTCGGTCTGTGGGTTCTCCGGGAGATCCGGGAGGGCATAGCCTTTCGCTTGGAGCTCGGCCACGGCGGCCTTGAGCTGCGGGACGGAGGCGGAGATGTTCGGCAGCTTGATGATGTTCGCCTCGGGTTTCAGGGTCAGCGCACCGAGTTCGGCGAGATGGTCGCCGATCCGCTGGTCCTCCGCGAGGAACTCGGGGAACTGGGCGATGATGCGGCCGGCCAGCGAGATGTCCCGGGTTTCCACCGTGATGCCGGAGTGCTTCGTGAACGCCTGGACGATCGGCAGGAACGAGTAGGTCGCGAGCAGCGGGGCCTCGTCGGTCTTCGTGTAAATGATGGTGGGAACCGTGGACATGGAAGTGGCGGTCGTTTCGACCGGGCTTGGAACTAGGGAAATGCCCCGCCCGGGTCAATCCCGGGGGGAATCCGCGGGCGGAAGAGCATTTTCCGGGCTGGCAGGCCTCGGGCGACCCCCGTTGACACGAAAAATGACGCGCCGCCGTGGTTGCGAAAGGCCGCCGGACCGCTCATCGTAACGAGGCAGCCTGACACGACCGATATGAAATACCTCGCTCTTTCGCTCCTCACCGCCACCGCGGCGGTCGCTTCCGCCGATGACGCCCAGAAGGCCAAGCTCATGGAAACCGGCAAGGCAGCCTTCATGACCTGCATGGCCTGCCACGGTGCCGACGGAACGGGCATGAACATCCCGCCGGACAAGAAGATGGCGCCTTCGCTGGCTGGCTCCAAGATCGTGACCGGAGAACCGGCGGCGCTCGCGCTCGCCATTCTCAAGGGCATCCAGAAGGATCCTGCGAATGCCCAGATCCTCGGGATCATGGCTCCGCTCGAGCTGCAGCTCGACGACAACAAGCTCGCCGGCGTGATGACCTACGTCCGCAATTCCTTCACCAACACCGCCTCGGTCGTGACCCCGGAAGACGCGAAGAAATTCCGCGAGCAGTTCAAGGACATCAAGGCCCAGGTGACTCGCGCCCAGCTCGATGAAGCCGGTAAGAAGAAGGACAAGTAAGCAGCAAAACGATGCGCGCCTTCCTCGCCCCCTTCGTGCTAGTCTCGGCCGCGGCTCCTGCGGCCGAGGTCGTGAAGCTGGAACTAACCGCCGACGACCGGATGGTCTATAGCAAGACCGCCTTTGAGGTGGTCAGCGGCCAGAAGGTCTCGCTGGTGTTCAAGAACACCAGCGCCAAGGGCGAGAAGTCGATGAAGCACAATGTGGTGCTGCTCAAGCCAGGCACCACGATCATCCAGTTTGCAGCCAAGTGCAATGCCGCCGCGGCGACCGGCTATGTGCCGACCGACAAGGAATCGAAGGCGCTGATGGTGGGCAACACACGGCTGATCGGCGGCGGCGAAACCGCCACGCTGAATTTCGTGGCGGGTGAACCGGGCGAGTATCCGTTCTTCTGCTCCTCACCCGGCCACTTCGACAAGATGTTCGGCAAGATCGTGGTGAAGCCGAAATGATCCGGCGACACGGCAGTCCCCTTTAAATGAAAAGCGCGCGGCCCCAGCGGGTCGCGCGCTTTTTCGTGAGGGAGATCAAGCCTTGGTCTTGAGCAGGTCGCGGATCTCGGTGAGGAGCTTCTCCTCAGCAGTCGGTGCAGCAGGTGCGGGCGGCACCTCCTTTTCTCGCTTCAGGATACCGAGTGCTTTCTTCACCACCAGGAAGACCGCGAATGCCAGAAGAATGAAGGCGATGAAATCCGTGATGAACTGGCCGTAGCCGATCACCGGCTCACCAGCTTTCAATGCATCGGCGTAGGATACTTTTTTTTCCGGGAAGTTCAGATTCACATACATATCCGAGAAGTTCACACCCCCCGTTACCTTCCCGAGGAGGGGCATGAAGACATTGTCCACGAGGGACTTCACAACGGTTCCGAATGCGCCGCCGATGATGATACCGACGGCCATGTCGATGAGGTTGCCTTTGAAGGCGAATTCTTTGAACTCCTTGATCATGGAAATGGGAATTGGTGCGGTTCCATCCAAGCAGCGTTTCTAACATCGCGCAACGTCGATTCTGTAAGGAACGCAGGCGTGATCATTGGAATCGAAGGGCGCTCGATCATCCGGGTCTCTGAAGGAATTGCAGCCGCTTTGAGGCAAAAAAGCCGGAGCCCTTCGGGGGGGCTCCGGCCTGTGGAGATCAGCTGTTCGTGGCGATCACTCCGCCATGACGACGGGAGCCACGACGGTGAGGGACGTCAGCGGCCACGGGCCGCCGATCTTGTCGAGTGAGGTGGCTGCACCGGTGGTCAGATCGACGGTGTAAAGAGTGGCGCGGAGATTCTTCTTCTTGCCCTGTTTCACGACGATAGCGGCATAGGCGGTGCCGGTGCTGCCGGAAACGTCGAAGCCTGCCACTTGCTGGGCATCCACACCGAGGGAGCCGATGGTATTCAGCGTGCCATTGTTGGGCGGATTCTGGTTGGTGAGGATGTCACGTCCGGCATCGATATTGAACAGCGTGGTGCCGGTCAGGGGATCGTTGTCGTTGTTGTTATACGCACTGGCCACGACGTTGGGGACGGCCGCGAAGTTTGGATCGCCGCCCGCGTAAGCAAGACTGGCATCCACCGCCGCGATTTCCCCGGTGTCGGGATTCAGACGAAGGTTTTGCCCGGTATTGCTCACGACCCGGATGCGGTCCACTGTCGGGTTGAAGTCAAAGCCGAAGGAGGTCCCGTTCAGAAGCGTGCTGAACGGCGCGGTGCCGACCACCGTGGCGATCCCGGTTTCCCAATTGATGGTGTAGATCCGGCTGGAGCTGCCCAGCGCGTAGAGCTGTCCATTGAGCGGACGGACATCCAAGCCGAGGATCTTCTCCTTCTTCTGGAGGCCCTTGATCTTCACCTTGGTGAAATCGAAGGGATCGTCGCTGGGGAACATCACGAGCATGCCATTGGCGGAGACGCCGGCGAGCCATTCGGGGGCCGGGGATAAGCCGGCGTGGGCGCGCACGCCGAGGAGGCAGAGCGCAGTGAGTAGGATGCGGAATTTCATGGTTTCCTTGTTTTAGGGGGTTTCATGCGCCGTTCCCCACCCCGGAGAACGTGGCGCATGTGAACCCTAGCACCCCTTCGCCCGCTCGCCATGAACGGCGGGAATCAATCGTGAATGGGGGCATTCGTCCCGCTGCCGGTCACTTCTTTGGCCGTCCGAAACCCGGCTTTGGCCGGCCTTGGGCATCGAGCTTGTCGGTGGCCCACAGCACGCCCTTGGCGACCATGTCGAGATAGCGGGCGTCTTCCACCGTGGCATTGTTGTGGCCGATGGTGGTCGCGAAGACGCGGGTCTTCTTGGGGCCGTAGAGGTTCGTCCACACGACCACGGCTTCGGACTTCTCCTGGGTGCCAGTGGCCAGCGGCGAGGCGGTTTTGTGAACGTCTACGTTGTTGTAGAGTTCCTCGTTGATGGTGGTCCAGTCCTTGGCTCCCTTGGTGATCGGGTGGCTGGTGTCGGTGAATTTGATGTCGATCGGCTTCTGCGGGCCGTGGCCGCTGGATTGCAGGCCGAGCAGCTCAAACCACATCTTGTCGTCGTCCTTGGTCGCCTTCTTTTGGAATTCACCGACGCGGTAGCTGTGCATCGCGCAGTGGAGGGCGAGTGCCGGGGTGCCGTCGATGTGCGGCTTGAGCACGCCTTTGACGACTTCCACGTCCTTGATGTCGGCGGCGCACTCGTCGTGGATGACCAGGTCGTAGCCGGCGGCGTAGTCGGGGTTCCCGTAGATCGGCAGCTTTGGCTTGGTGCTGCCGTCGTCCACGTGGATCTGGTCGACGGTTACGTTGATCCGCTCCTCCAGACCCTTTTTCAGGATGTTCGTCTGGTTCTTGTAGTCGTGGCAGCAGCCGCCGGTGATCAGCATCACCTTGAGCGGCTTGGCTTCCTGGGCGTGGGCGGAGAGGGCGAGGGTGCCCATGAGGGCGAGGATCGACGGCAGTTTCATGCTGGAAGGAATGTTGCGGGGCCGGATGGCGTGACGCCAGAACGGAACCGGCGAGGCGATCATTTCATCCGGGGGCTCCCCCAAACCGGTAGATTTTGAAAGCCGCGACGGGACGCCAGTGGGCGCAAATGCCGTGAAGAGTTTCAAATGAGGCAGCCCGGATCCCCCCAAACAGGCTTCTTGCCTCGCCGCCCTTGGTATGCCACCCTGACAGGTGAGAAAGGAGTTTTGATCGCCATGAAGGAATTGTTCGATGCATGGCGGGACGTGGACCGCAACAAGGTCGCCGCCCTGCTGAGCGTGCTCCCCGGCTTGGGGCATCTCTACAAGCACCACTACCTGGACGGCCTCGGGATCATGATCGTAGGCAATGCGCTGATGGTCTTTTGCGCCGCCTGGCTCTCGTTGGCCACACTCGGCCTCTCGCTGATTGTGGTGCCGGTCCTATGGGTGGCCGGGGTCGCCTATTCGGCTTACGGGGCACCCGACCAGCACGGGACTCACCCGTGGCTACACGTCTGGGAGCACAAATGGGCCCACGCGATTCGCGGTAAGAAGCGCTGATGGGCCAAACGGACCATTGAAAGGTCCGGACGTGGCCGATTGACTCGCGCCATGGCGCTAGAACTCGTTCCCGCGACCGCGGAATCCATCCCGCGACTTTCCGTCATTTGCCACGAGGCGTTTTCCGCCCTGCACGACCGCTGCGGCATCGAGAGGGATATCCCCAGCCCGGAAGTCGGGGAAATGATCATCGGCCAGACCGTCCAGCGCCCCGACTACACCGGGGTGATGGCGGTGCTCGACGGGGAAATCGTCGGCTCGAATTTCATCACCTTCGCCGACGAGGTGGGGGGCGTGGGGCCGATCACCGTCGATCCCAAGGTGCAGTCGAAGGGCATTGGCAGGGTGCTGATGCAGTGGGCGATCGACGAGGCCCGGCGGCGCGAGACCCGGCAGGTCCGGCTCTTCCAAGAGGCGATCAACACGGCCTCCCTGTCGCTCTACACCGCGCTCGGCTTTGACTGGCGAGATACTGGGGTATTGATGCAGGCGACGCCCGCCGCGGAAGAGGATCCGGAGGTGCGGCCCATCACGGCGGAGGATCTGCCGGCGATCGCGGAGCTTTCCCGGCAGAGCTACGGCTTCTCCCGCGCCGGCGATGCGGCGCAGTTGATCACTTGGGAGGTGCCGGGGTTCCTGAAGCTCCGCGGTGGAAAGCCGGTTGCCTATTTGTTCAGTACGCTTTTTGGTCATGCCGGGGCGGAGACCGAGGAAGATCTGCTGGCGCTGGCCGCCCAAGCTGCCCGCCATCTCCCGCCGCCGCTGGCGAAGTTCATCTGCCCGATGTCCCGGCCGGGGCTATTCCGCAAGGCGCTCGCGACCGGCCACCGGACCGGGAAGGTGCTATCCTACATGTCGCTGGGAGACTTCACCCCGCCACCGGGAGCGCATTTCCCGTCGATCCAGTGTTGATTCAAGGGATCTTCAGTTCGCCGGCGACATCGACCACTTCTCGCCGCCCTTGCTGACCCCCTCGAACTTTGAAGCGCTCAAATCGGGGATCTCGAACTTAATCCAGCCGCTGGAGATCCAGTGGCACCAGAGCACCTTCTCGTCCTCAATCTTCCACTTCCATACGACGGCGGTCTCATCGCCGCGCGATGCCGTTCCATTCTCGCGGAATTTGACTGTCCAAGGACGCTCCCCCTGCGGTTTCACTTCCCACTTCGTTGAGAGTATCAGGTCCCGGGCTGACTTGATCACCTGCTTCCCGGAGAGTTTTGCGATGGTGTCGTCAATGCTGGCCGCCTCGTCGCGAACCGCCTTTGCATCCTCGATCTTCCCCTCCTTGGTAAGGCGAGTCACCAGCGCTTCGAGTTTCCGCCGATGAAAGGTCCATGCCTCAACGAGTGCCGGCTTGGAGGAAGCTTCGAGTTTCGCGCGCTGCTCGATGTAGACCTTTCCGAGCTTGGCGAGTTCCGGGTCGGTTGATTCGCCAGCAGGTGGTGTGCCGTCGGCGAAGCTCTTGATGGCTCCATCGATTTGCTCCACCAGATCGAGTTTGCCCGCATCTTGGGCCTCCACCCGGCGCTTCTCCAGCGCCGCTTTGTACTTGGTGTCGAGGTCGACGACCGGCTGGCGGATCTTCTTCAGGTTATCGTCGCGCGTGCCGGAGATCAGATCGTGCTCTAACTGGGCGGCCGGTGAAAGTTCCCCGGCGCCGGCGTGATGCACCGGCAGGCCGATGCTGGTGAACCACAGCAGACCAGCAGCAAGCCGGGAAGAAGGGACGAATCTCAGGGGTTTCATCGACTACACGCAACCGGGGCGCAACAGGCAGCACTAGGACTTGCAGCCACGAAGGGCGAGTAAAAAAGGGTCAGCAAAGAGCGTCCTTCCCGATTGGGAAACCCGGGTGCCTGTCACTTGCCATTGCGGTCCGGCATGCATGCATTCTAGGGGGCCTTCCTGCTTAGCACGGCAACCACCGGGTGATGGTCGGAGCCCATCCGGTCTGGAGAAACAGTCCGGCTCTGCACCTGCCAGTGGTCACTCACGAGGATGTGGTCGATGGGTAGCCCGATGCCGTTGCTTCGCCACGTCGAATGAAGGCCGAAACCGAGTGCTGAATCGCGAAGCTTGCCTCGTTTCAGCAAGCGCTGGAACCACGGCGAATAGGGCGTGCAATTCAGGTCGCCGAGCAACACCACCGGCATCCCGGCGTTCGAGGCGATGCCCGCCGCCCGGTCATACTGCTCGTTCCGCTGGTCGAAGCGTGGTCCCGACCGCGGGGTGCGGGGATGCATGCCGATGACCCGAACCGGCCCGCCCGGCGCATGCATGACGGTGGAAATCCACGGCTTGGCTGCGGCCAGGCCATCGGGATCCGGCGCGTCCAAGGGATGGCGGCTTAGCAGCCACATTCCTTCCGCTCCGTCGCGGCCACTCGAGATCTGGTGGGGATACTTTTCCTTCAATGGCGCAAGCCGCTCGCGCCAATCGTCGGTGCACTCGGTAAGCAAGAGCACATCCGCGTCCTGGTGGCTTAACCAAGGCATCGCGAGTTCCTTCGTCGGGTTTTCCCAGAGCACGTTCCAAGCGAGGAAGGTCAGCCCTTTTTCATCCGTGGCGGCGGGCCGGGAAATCCAATAGGGCGCGAGCGGCACCGCAGCCCACGCGATCAAAGCCACCGCGGTGGCCGCCAGTGCACGACGGCGCTTCCGGAAAAACCATGCCGCCAGCAAGACGAGCATTCCGATCCACCACCAGCGGAAGTGGCTCATCCGCTCGACGTGGCTCGACCAAATCCCCAGCGGCGACCCTGCTGTGCCCAAGGCGGCGATTCCCAGCAACAGCCCAGGACTTCCGCCGGCGATGGCTTTCAGCAGCGGCTTCCAGCGATGGGGCACGGCGAAGCCTTCCATCCGTGACGCACTGCGGCAAGGTCCACGATGGGTGACCTCATCGAGTGGATTTATCGACGCGTGATCGCGCCGGCTCCGCAGGATGGGCCGGGGTTTTCCAATTCATCCCGTACTTGCCGAGTTCCTCGCGCAACGCGGGGATGTCCCACGAAACCACTGCTCCGTCCGCCACATGGATCGCCAAGTGGCTACTATCCGGGCTGAAGGCAAGGGTGGGCATGCCGACTTCGCCGACGGGTGAGGGGATCTCAAAGCGGGCGATTTTCGAAAGGTCGCGGGCATCGTGGAGGACTACGGCCCGGCGGGTAGTGCTGGAGGCGATGGTACCATCGGGCGAGATCGTGAAGCCGAGCGGCGCTTCGCCGGTGTGCATGGCTTCGGAATTCCACGAGCCGGTGTCCCAGCGCGTCACGGCGTGGTCACCCCACAGCCAAAGCGTGTGGCCGTCATCCGTGAAGCGCGCGCCGAGCACCAGGCCCGGATGATCCAGCGGCCGGGGCGTGCCTCCTTGCAGGGAATGCAAGGTCGCGCCCGGGACGCGGAAGCTGCCGGTGACGAGCAGGTCTCCAGCGGGCGAAAAGGCGGCGCAGTAGGGGTCCTGCTGCGGGAGTTTTCGGACGGCGTGGTCGGCGGTGGCAACGAGAAGGAGGCGGTCGTTTTCCGGGCGCTCGTCATTGTGCGTCAAGGCCAGGAATTTTCCGTCCCGGGAGGCGGCGACGAGCAGCGGGCCGGGGCCGACCCGGGAGGATTGCGGGTTCGTGGCCGCTGGAAGGAAATCGGCCGACAGGGGAATGCGGCGCAGGCCCGCGTTCCAGCCAGAGAGCCAGAGGGCGTCCGGGGCGAGAGCGGCGGACATCCATTCGGTATCGAGCTTGGGAAAGCGCGCCACTTCGCGGCCCTCGGCGAGCGACCACAGGCGGCAGACGTCTTCATCCACCGTCACGGCGACCTTCCCGGAAGTCCCCAGATGCAGGCTCGCGAGGTTCTCCGACCGCGGCTCGAGTGCTCCCGGGCCCACCACGGTGACAAACCGCGGCCACTCGAAACGGAAGCCATCAATCGCGCTGCCGTCCGAACGGCCGACTCGCAACACGCTGCCGTCTTCCGACCACGCGACCGGTCCCGCGTGCTCTGGCAAGCTTGTGAGGCGAAGCAGCTCCGCGCCCAGGCCACCGTGCCAGACCCTCAGCATCCCGTCGCGGGCGACGCTGACAAACTCCTGCCCGCCGGGGCGGAAGGCGACCGCTTCGAGATCGGCATTGTGTCCCCCGAAGCGATGCAGGCGCCGGCCGGTGAAGGTGTCCCAGACATACACCAGCCGGATCGAGCTGCCGCCGGCGATGAGGAGCTCGCCGGACCAATCGAGACAGGTGATCCGGTGATCGTGTTCCAGCCGTTGGAGAACTTTGCCCTCCGGCACGGAGAGGATTTCGATGACATCGGCACGTCCCCCCGGCCGCGAGCGAACCACGGCACGTCGGCGACCGGAGTCATCCGGAACGGAAAGCTCGCCCGCTGGCGGGGCGGGGAGCTCCCCTCCGAGGGCAGGCAGGAATTCGACTCCGGGCAGCGAGAGCGCGGCAATCGCCTCGTTCCGCAATCCCGGCGAAGACTTGATTTTCCAAGCCTCCTGGACCGCAGCCATCGCCCGACGCCGGGAATCGCCAACCCGCTCCGCCCGCGCCTCGTGGGAAGCCGCGATCAGAATCACCCGGCGTCCTTCGCGATCCTCCCGCCGATCTGCCGCCAGGAAACTGGTGATCAGGGTGGCAAGCAACAGTGCACACGCGACTGCCAGCCCCGCAGTCCACGGCCGTCGCCGTGCCCAGTGCCACCCGCGGCCGAGCGGGCCGACGGGCTTGGCATGGATGGGCTCGCCGGAAAGAAAGCGCCCAAGGTCATCGGCCACCTCCTTGGCCGTGGCGTAGCGCTGGGCGGGATCCTTGCGCAGGCATTTCAGACAGACCGTTTCCAAGTCGCGCGGCACCGCCGGGTTCAGCTTCCGCAGGGAGAGGGGATCGTCTTCGCGGAGCTGGATGAGGACGGCATCGAGCGTCGGCCCCACGAAGGGAGGCCGGCTGGTGAGGAGGTGGTAAAGCGACGCGCCCAGACCATAGACATCCGTCCGGGCATCGGCCTCGCCACCGAAGGCTTGCTCGGGAGCCGCGTAGCCCGGTGAGCCGAGCATCTGGCCGGTGCGGGTCAGGTTGGAGTCGTGGTGGCTGTCCAGCCGGGCGATCCCGAAATCGGTGATCTGCGGCTTGGCCTCGTGGTCCAGCAGGATGTTGGACGGCTTCAGGTCGCGGTGGAGCACTTGGTGGTCGTGAGCGTGCTGGACGGCCTCCGCGACGTGGCGCACGCACTGCGCGGCATCCCGTGCGGCGAGCGGATGGTCGCGAACGAGCTGTTCCAGATTCTTTCCCGGCAGGTGCTCCATGCTGAACCACGGCACCCCGTCGTCCTCGCCGATGTCGAAAATCCCGACGATGCCAGGATGCTTCAGCCGTGCCGCCGCCCGCGCTTCGCGGTGAAAGCGCTCCCGTTCCTCCGCCCCGGCGAAGCGCGCCCGCAGCAGCACCTTCACTGCGACCGTGCGATCCAGGCCGGTTTGCCGGGCGCGATAGACCACGCCCATGCCCCCGCGGCCGATCTCTTCGTGCAGCTCGAGGTTCGCCAGCCGGCCCCATGGCGCGGGCTCTTCGGGAGGTGGTTCGCCCGGATCGGCGAAGGAGACCTTGAAAAGACAGCGCGAGCACGGTCCCCCGCCGGCCATGGGCTCGCCGCAGACTTCGCACACGCTGCCGTTCCCGGAATTCATCTTCCCAGCGTAAGAATCACGTTCCCAACAGCTCCGCGAGCGCCATCATTTCTTCTTCCAAAAGGCTGTCATCGCGCAAGCCGGCGGCGACCTCGTGGCGCACCATGGCGCAGAAATCGGTGCGCATCCGGTACACTGCCACGGCGACGCTGCGACCGTGGATGCCGAGCTGCTCGCCGACCGCGTCGTAGTCGCCCGGGACGGCCTGGCGGGAGAGAAACGGGCTGATCATTTCGAAGACCTTCCCCTTGCCGGTCGCCTCGAATTCGTCCCGCAGCCGTGCCAGGGCCGCCTCCATCACCGCGTGCGCCCAGCGTTTTTCGAAGAAGGCTTCCGGTGCCTCTTGAGTCACGGGTTCCTGACCAAACCAGTGCTCGGCGTGGGCCATATCCAGAGAAACCGGCCGCTCGCCGCCACCGCGCTTCTGTGCGGTCTCGCGGTGGTGGGACTTGATCAGGAAGTTCTTCAGGATGGTCACCAGCAGGGTGCTGAACCGGGTGTCGCGCTGCTCTACCTTGGAAAGCCAGTCCTGCTCGATGAGCTTGGCGAAGAAGGCCTGGGTGAGGTCGCTGGCGTCGTCCGGCCCATGGCCCCGGCGGCGGATGAAGGCGTAGACCGGATACCAGTAGCTGCGGGAAAAGTGCTCCCAGGCCCCGTCCCGCCGTGACGCTTCCCCGGCGTTCCCCAACAGCGTCCAGCGCGTCGTGGCAAAACGGGGGGAGGGTGGGAACTCATCGGAAGCCGGGGGCATGAGCACAATCACCTTGCCATGAAAGGGCTCTAACGCATTTGAAAAATTCCTGTAATCGCTCCCCGGCGACCGGGTGAAACAAAGATGACGCGTTTCGCCGCGTCCCAGATCCCCGGATTTCCCCCTCCCCGTTTGTTCCCCGGAGCCCGCCCCCACGGTCTCCGCGGGACAGACGGTAGGGAAGCCGCCTGCCGCTAGAGGCCCGGCCGACAGCCGAAGAAGCGGCGCTCCTTGACCATTTGGGCGACCTGGGTCGGGACCATGTCCACCCACGCCTCGTCACCGGCGGCGATCTTCTTCAGCACGTCACGCGAGAAGATGTGGAGGAACTCCGGCTTGAAATTGTCCAGCGCGACGAAGCTGCCGCGGTCGGCCAGGTAGCCGTAGAGCTTCTTCAATTCCGGCGCGACCTCGAGATTGTCCACATTGGTCAGCGCGCCGGTTTGCGCGTTTTGGAGCGGATAGATGTAGAGCTTGAGGTTGTATTTGAAGAGGCGGCCGAAGCTTTCGAGGATGCCGCCGGGGAGCTGGGTGTAGTACTTTTCCTCGAAGAGCTCGGTGAGGCTCGGCGTGCCCATGACGATGCCGATTCTCTCCTTGGTCCGCCAGGAGATGTAGGCGGCAAGCCGGTAATACTCGAAGTAGTCCGAGATCATCACCGTCATCCCACAGGCGGCGAGCAGGTCGGCGCGGGCGAGGAAATCGCGGCGGTCCACGTCGCTGCCACCGGCCAGCAGATTGCGCATGGTGAGCTCGAAGATCGGCAGCACCTGCTTCCCCGCGACATCCGGGTCGGCGGTGAATTTCTCCAGCGCGGACTGGAGCATGTCCAGGTTCACATGGGTCGGCGGGCGGAAGCTTCCCCGTTCGACCAACACCGCCTTTTTGTAGAGTGCCTCCGATGGTTGTAGTACTTGCCCGTCGGGCCCGAACATCGCCGCGCCGCTGAGGCCGAGCTGGACGAGCTTGAGGCTGATCAGCCGGTTGTCCACGGAGCGGAACTCGATGCCGCGGAACTCGATCACGTCGATCTCGATGCGGCCGGTGGTCAGCTTGTCGAGCAGGCTTTCCACAAGCTGCTCCGGCTCGTGATGGAGGAAGAAGGCGCCGTAGAGCAGGTTCACGCCGACCACGCCGAGCGCTTCCTGTTGGAGCGAGGCCTCTGTGTCCAGCATGCGGATGTGGATGAGGATCTGGCTCGGCTCGTCGCGCGGGCGGGATTGGAATTTCACGCCCATCCAGCCGTGGCACTCGTTGCCGCCCTTGAAGCTGCGGGCGACCACGGTGTCGGCGAAGGCGAAGAAGGCGGTGCTGTCGCCTCGCTTGTCGGCGAGGCGCTCGACATTGAGGGAAAACTCGCGGTCGAGCATCGCCTGGAGGCGGGTGCGGGAGACATAGCGGTCGCCGCTGCCGTAGATGGCATCGCTGACCATCATGTCGTAGGCGGAGATGCTCTTGGCCACGGTCCCGGCGGCCGCGCCGACGCGGAAAAACCAACGCACGACCTCCTGACCGGCCCCAATTTCGGCGAGCGTCCCGTACCAGCGCGGGTCGAGATTGATTTTGAGCGCCTTGTGGTGGGTATCGAGTTCTTCCTCGCGCATTGGGAACCGGTGCAGCATCTGCCGCGCCACGATGGAGCCGACCCATGTCCTATCCACCGGCAGTGATGGGGCGTGCCATGGTCGGTGCTTGAAAATCGCGCCCGCTCGCTCCGTAGATGGGGACGCCATGCGCCTTGCTGCCACCCTTGCCCTGCTCGCGTCCGTTGCCGGAGCGGAGATCGAAAGCACCTTTTTCGCCGAAGGACTCCGCGATCCGATGGAAATCGCCGTTGCGCCGGACGGGGATCTTTTCGTGGTCGAGCGCGAGGGCCGCGTGCTGCGCGTCCGCCCGGCTACCGGCGGCGTCTTCGTGATCGGCGAGCTGCCGGTGACGGCGCTCCGCGAGACGGACAAGGACACTCCGTGGGCGCGCGAGGATGGCCTGCTGGGCATTGCCCTCGACCCCGGATTTGCGTCTAACCGCCGTCTCTATCTTTACTACAGCCACCCGAAGGAGCTGCTGAACCGCCTGTCCCGCTTCGAGTTGAAGGGCGGCATCCTCGATTTGGCCTCGGAGAAAGTGCTGCTCGATATCCCCACCGACCGCCGCAACAAGGTCTGCCATCACGGCGGCTCGCTTGCTTTCGGGCCGGACGGGCTGCTCTACCTGAGCACCGGCGACAATACGAACCCCTTCGAGAGCGACGGCTTCGCGCCGATCGACGATCGCGATGGCCGCGACCACACCAACGCGATGCGCAGCGCGGGCAATACCAACGACCTCCGGGGGAAGGTCCTGCGCATCAAGCCCACCGAGGCTGGCTACGAGATTCCGGCCGGAAACCTCTTTCCCCCCGGCACGGCCAAGACCCGGCCGGAGATCTATGTGATGGGCTGCCGGAATCCCTTCCGCATCTCCATCGACCCGAAGACCCGGGTGCTCTATTGGGGCGAGGTCGGACCTGATGCCGGCAACCCGGGCCCAAAAGGCGCGCAGGGATACGACGAGGTGAACCAAGCCAAGCAGGCGGGTAACTTCGGCTGGCCCTTCGTGATCGCGGACAACAAGCCGTATGCGATCGTCGATTTCGCGACCAAGCAAACCGGTGCGATGACCGATCCCGCCGCGCCGAAAAATCCCGGCAAGCACAACACCGGCTTGGCCGACCTGCCGCCGGCGCAAAAGGCCTTCATTTGGTATCCATACGCGAAGAGCGAGGAGTTCCCAGTGGTGGGAACCGGGGGTCGCAATGCGATGGCGGGGCCGGTTTTTTACTATGATGCTAGTAGAAAGTTCAACCTGCTGGGCAAGGAGGACGATCACGCGTTGCTGACCTACGAATGGATCCGCGGCAAGATCTGGAAGGCCAAGCTCGGGGCGGATGAAAAGTTGGAGAAACTGGAGCCGCTGTTGGATCGCCTGAAGCACCCGATGGATTTGGAGATGGCCGCGGATGGCACCATGTGGCTGCTGGAATACGGCTCCGAGTGGTACTTCAACAAGGACGGCCGGATTCGTCGCCTGCGCCCGGCCGATGGCAACAAGGCGCCGACCGTGACGGTGAAGGCCGACGGTCCCGTTTACACCGCAACTGTTAGTGATCCGGAAGGCGACGCGGTCACCATCGATTGGTGGCTTACCGAGGGGGTGGGGGAGGTGCGGCTCGGAGGCGGGCCGTCTATTTCGCCATCGCGCCCGGGCATCGAGCTGCGCGCCGTGGCGACCGACGCAAAAGGTGCCGTTTCCATCGCGCGGGTGCCGCTGGTGAAGGAGGAAACCCTGCCCGCCCTGCAATTGGAACTCGCCGGTAAGCCCGACAAACTGGGATTCGGCGAGGAGCTGGCCTTTTCGGTGAAGGGGGCAGGGGATCCGGGGAAGCTGGTGGTCCGCGCCCGCTACATCCCGCCGACCGGTCACGATGCCGGTGGCCCGCAGTTTTCCTCGGAGATCGAAAAGCTCGTCGTCTCAAGGCAGTGCCTCGCCTGCCACCAGATGGACAAGACTTCGGTCGGCCCCGCCTACCTCGACGTCGCCATGAAGTATCGCAGCGATGCCGAAGCGGCGGCCCGCCTCCAAGCCAAGCTCAAGACCGGCGGCGGCGGCACGTGGGGCGAAGTCCCGATGCCCCCGCAGACTGCCGTTTCCGATGCCGAGGGAGAGACCATCGTCCGCGCCATCCTCGGCCTCGCCGAGGGCATGGCCGAAACCCGCGGCTCCGCCGAGGGCAAGCTGCCCCTCTGCCCCCCTCCCGCGACCGCAGCACCCGGCGGGGCCTGGGAAATCATCGCCGAAGCCCCCGGCCACACCGCGGCGAGGACGCGGATCGCGGCGAAGTGAAAATCCCAGAATGGGCTCATTCTTCGGTTTGGCCAAGTCCCTCGGTTTCAAGTCGAGCATCTTGGTCTGCAACGAAAGCGCAGGATTCCTCGAGGGTGACGAGTCTCGTGGTCTGAGGTGCCTGTTGGAGAGACATTACTGGAAGGCGGGGATTTGGGCCAAGGCCGGCCCTGATAAGTTCCAGCAGCATCTCGTCCACGCATTTGCCCTCGGCTGCTGCGCGGGAATTCACCTCCCTCATCAGGTCGTCAGGCAAGTCCAACACCTTTTTCACAAGGGAACTTTTCCAGAATGCCGGGTCGCTGTCAAAGCGCTGGCTGTGGGCTTGCACGCCGCCCGTTCGCGGGCATGCTCCCGCGCGTCGTGAATCCCATCCCGGTCGAACCGTCGTTCGAGTCCTTCTGCAAGCTGGCTGAGCAGGGCAATGTTGTCCCGCTCTACACCCAGCTTGCCGCGGACTTTGAGACGCCGCTGTCGGCGTACCTCAAGGTGCGCGACGCGCGTCATTCCTTCCTGCTCGAGAGCGCCGAAAGCACCGACAAGAGCGGACGATGGTCGATTATCGGGACCAACCCGCGCCGGGTCATCGAGGCTCGCGACAAGAACCTCGTTATCCGCGAAGGCTCGTCGATGGAAAAGATCACGGTCGAGGATGATGTGCTCGCCGCCTTGGAACGCCACATGGCTCCCTACAAGCCGGTGTTGCATGGCAATCTGCCGCCGTTTTGCGGCGGGCTGGTCGGGTTCCTCGCCTACGATGCGATCCGCCAGTTCGAGCCGACGGTGCCTGCCGCGCCGAAGGACGAGCTCGGTATTCCCGATGCCGTTTTCATGCTGGCCGACACGCTGATCGTCTTCGACCAGCGCCTACGCCGCCTGCAGATCATTGCGAATGCCTTCACCGGCGATCACGCCAGTCTGCAGGAGGCTTATGACGCCGCCCGGGGCAAGATTTCGGCGCTCGTCGAGATGCTGAATCGCCCGCTGCACGTGCCTGCCCTGAATGGCCTGGTGCCGGTCGAGGCCGCGCAGGCAGAGAGCAATACGTCGCAAGCCGAGTACGAAGACATGGTTCTTCGCGGGAAGGAATACATCGCCGCCGGTGATGTGTTCCAGTTCGTGCCGAGCCAGCGCTTTGCCACGGATTTTCATCGCTCGCCGGTCGATCTCTATCGGGCGCTGCGCCATGTGAATCCGTCGCCGTACATGTTCATTCTGGAACTGGGCGACTTCGCATTGGTCGGCTCGTCGCCGGAAGTTCACGTGCGTGCCATCGGCGGCCGCATCGACATCCGCCCGATCGCCGGGACCCGGTGGAGGGGCAAGACGCCGGAGGAAGACGACGCGCTCGCGGCCGAGCTGTTAGCTGACCCGAAGGAGCGGGCCGAGCACCTGATGCTGGTCGATCTCGCCCGCAACGACGTCGGCCGCATCGCCAGGCACGGCAGCGTGAAGGTCGATGATTTCATGATCGTGGAGCGCTACAGCCACGTCATGCACATCGTTTCGAACGTCACCGGCACGCTCGACGAGACTCATAGTAGTTACGACGTGCTGCGCGCGACCTTCCCCGCCGGGACGGTCAGCGGTGCGCCGAAGATCCGCGCGATGCAGGTCATCAACGAGCTCGAGAAGAGCAAGCGCTGCGCCTACGCCGGCGCGGTCGGCTACTTCGGCTTCGATGGTGGCCATGACTCGTGCATCACCCTGCGCACGTGCTTGCTGAAAGACGGCAAGGCCTACGTGCAAGCCGGTGCCGGAGTGGTCGCGGATTCCAATCCCACCTACGAGTTCGAGGAGACCGTCAACAAGGCCAAGGGCATGCTGCGCGCCATCGCCCTCGCAAAAACGCTGGAGGACTGACCATGTTGCTCATCATCGATAATTACGACTCCTTCACCTACAACCTCGTCCAGTACTTCGGCGAGCTCGGGTCGGAGATGAAGATCGTGCGCAACGACGCGCTGACGGTGGACGACGTGAAGGCGCTGAAGCCGGAGCGGATCTGCATTTCCCCCGGCCCCTGCACGCCGAACGAAGCCGGCATCTCCTGCGAGCTGATCGAGAAGCTGGGCCCGACGACGCCGATCCTCGGCGTCTGCCTCGGCCACCAATCGATCGGCCAGGTCTATGGCGGTGACGTCATCCGCGCGGACAAGCTGATGCACGGTAAGACCTCGCCGATCCTCCATGAAGGCAAGAGCGTCTTCGCCGGCCTGCCGAGTCCGTTCGAGGCCACACGCTACCACTCGCTCATCGTGAAGCGCGAGACCTTGCCGGACTGTCTGGAGATTACCGCATGGACGGCCGATGGCGTGATCATGGGTCTCCGGCACAAGGAGCACCCGGTCCACGGCGTGCAGTTCCACCCGGAGTCGATCCTGACGCAGGACGGGAAGCGCATCCTGGAGAACTTCCTCGCGATGTGAGGGGGCCGTCGCGACCTTGCAAAAGTCGCGGGTCAGCCGTAGTCTCACAGCATGACAGAGAAGGAGAAGCCGGATTTTTCCAAGAACCCGCTTGCCCAAGCAATCTTGCGTGAAGGTTTGGCGATCCAAGATCGCTTCGCTGCCGAGCCGGTTTATGCAAGAACCGGCAAGGGCTACCTGAAGAGCGCCGGCGTTCGCGAAATGGAAGAGGCGAAGGAGAAGGCGAAGAAAAAGTAGCCATGAATCGCAAGGCGTGGCTTGTCGAGATCCCTTGGGAACTCGTCGTTTGGCAAAACGAGCAACTCTGTTCCGCGAAGCACGCGCACCACGGCCCCACGTCCGATGGCTACGAAGCGACGCGAGAGTTGTGGAAATCGCATCATTTGGAAGAAATGGATCTTCTGGCGGTGGCGGACCTTTGCCGCAAGTGCCACCGGTTGGCACCCTTCACGAGCTACAATGGGAATACGTTCGCCGCGATCATTCGCGCGCTGATCGACCCACTGGATCTTGAACCGCGTCAGGCAGCCTTGGGCCGCAGCCTTGCCTGCCACATCGTTGCGGGGGTCGCGGGAGATGAAGAGGTCCGGGCGTTCCGGGAATTCTGCGAATCGCTGGGATAAAGAGCCGGGAGTGACCGGGGCCGATTTCCATCGCACCGTGCTCGCGGAAAACACTAACAACCAGACATTCGGGAGGGCTGAAATTCCCGCAGGATGTCCTTACGGACAGCGAATTCAGCCGATAAAATGCGTACCGTTCCTGATGGCAAACTCCGCTCGACCTTTTCCGCAGACAGGCGAATCTCGCGGCGATGATCCGCGTCGTTTGCTTCACCGTGCTGACCTTGTGGGGAATGGCCGCCACCCCGGCCTTGGCGGACAAGCGCCTGATCGCCGAAAGTCGGCATCCGACTGCCAAGGAAAGGCGGGCCGGCCGGGCGAAAATCGAGAAGGACCTCGAAAGGGACGGCTTCCGCCCGCTGCCACGAATCGTCGGCGGCCGGGCGGCGGCGGACGGCGAGTACCCGTGGATGGTCGGACTGATCGACGCGGGGGAGCCGGATGAATACGACGGACTTTTCTGCGGCGCGTCGCTGATTCATCCCTATTGGGTGCTGACGGCGGCGCATTGCGTGCTGGGCAGCCGGGCGGAGGACATCGAGGTGCTGGTGGGCGCGAATGACCTGTCGAATCCGGGCAGCGGTGCGCAGCGGATCGCGGTGTCGGAGATCATCATCTCGCCGACCTACAACGACTCCACTATGGACGCGGATTTCGCCCTGCTGCGGCTGGCGGAGCCGGCAAGCGGAACGGCGATCCCCGTGATCGACGATCGCGACCATGAGCTGCCCGGCGTGGAGGCGACGGTGACTGGCTGGGGAACCACAACCGAAGGGACGGCAAGCTACCCGAACCGTTTGCAGGAAGTGGAGCTGCCGATCGTCGATCTGGAACTCGCCAATGAGTCGCCAGCCTACGATGGAACGCTCACCGGAAACATGCTGGCGGCAGGCTTTGAAGAGGGCGGAAAGGATGCGTGCCAAGGGGACAGCGGTTCGCCGTTGATCGTGCCATCTCCGCGTGCGCCGGGCTGGATGCAGGCCGGGGTGGTTAGTTTTGGCGAGGGCTGCGCGCAGCCGGACGCCTATGGGATTTACACGCGGATCGGGAATTTCCGCGACTTCATCACCGGCCATATCCGGCCGAACTACGCGGCTTGGGAGCGTGCCAATGGCCGCAGCGGCGAAAACATCGATCTGGATGAAGACGGGCGGACGAATTTCGAGGAGTGGGCTCTGCCAGACGGCGGGCTCGAGCTCCAAATGGCGGCGGGCAAGCTCTGGCTTTCCTATGTGCGCCCGGCCCTGGCCAGCGAGGCGGATTACTATCTCGAACATGCCAGCAGCGCGGCTGGCCCGTGGTCAGCGGTGACGGGGGCGGCGATGGCAGAGGATGAGGTGCTGGAGGGGGGGGGGATACTCCGGACCTTCGAGTTGCCCGGGAGTGCCAATACCGGTGTCTACCGCGTGCGGGCAGCATTTTCCGCCACCTATGTCCCGGGCCCCAGGCCGCTGGCGGTCCCCGGCGGGGCGACCGGGACGCTGGCGAATCCTGACGAGGTCCAAGACGGCCGCTTTCAAAAGAGCTACGTGCTACAGATTCCGGATGGTACCGGACCGCTGCGGATCGCGGTGCGGTCGGGTGATTTCGATACGCGCTTCCGGCTGTCCGGCATGTCTTCGCCCGCCGTGATCGAGGTGGACAACAATGCAGGGAAGGGCGTGCTCGGCGGCGATGAGCTTTACGATTTCACCCCGGAGGCGGGACGCGAGTATCGGGTGGAAGTCACCTCGCATGACCCGGGAGCGACGGGGAGCTTCGAGCTGAACGTCTGGCGGCCATCCGTGATCGCGGCCTTGCCGCCGCTGGCTGCGGCCGGCGGAGTGGTGAATGGCAGCCTTTCCACCGGCGATGCCTTCGACCCGTTCTTCCTGCCGGGTGGCGAGTTCTACAAGGACGACTACCGGATCGACACGTCCGTGTTCTCGCCGGGCGGCTTGATCGAGCTGCGGATGACCTCCAAGGGCAAAGCGACCAAAGCGATCGATGACTCTATCATCCTGATCGACGCCGAAAGCGGCCGGCTGATCACCGGCAACGACAATTTCACCGGCAAGACGAACGATTCCGGGCTGAGGTTCCAGCCGGTGACGGGTAAATCCTACCTGCTCCGGGCATCTGCCAGCGAGGACCGGGACGTGGGCATCTATCGTCTGACGAGCTCGCGGATCGATCCCGCCTCGAAAAAGAGCCCGGTACCCACGGTCAACATCGGGGCCTCGGTCAAAGGGAAGCTCGCGGCTGCCAGTGAACTCGACGAGCGCTACCTGACCTTCAAGCGCGACTACCTGCTTGCGCCGGTTTCCGGGGATCGAAAGGTGGTCGTGACGCTTTCCTCGGCGAAATTCGACGCCTACCTGATGGTGCTCGACCCCCGTGACCTGAGCGTGGTGGAGGAGGGCGACTCGGGTGGCCCGTCGGGTGGCCGCGACAATGCCAAGGTGGAATTCACCGCCCGCGCTGGACGCCGCTACTTCATCCGGGCCACCAGCTACGACCCGCGTGAGACCGGTCCATTCGTTCTAACCACCACCGCCGCGCCATGATCGATGAACCTTGGTTCCTGCCTACCGTCCTTGGCACGGTGGTCTTCCTGCAACTGGTGCTGCTCATCGCCGTGCTGCGATTGTCGGCGCGGGTCTCGCGGCTATTCCGGCTGATTGCCTCGCCGGTGCCGGCAGCGACTCAGGAATTGGCCGACCGCAAGGAGGCCACGGGGGAGCAAAAGAAGTGGTTCGCTGAGTTCCTTGAGGAAGATCCCTCGCGTCGCGATCTACCGAAAAAGGAGCAGTTCGCCAACTTCCGCCAGTGGCGGGAGGACCGGGGCCTGAATTGGAAAGGTCCGGTAGGCGGTCTCTGAGAAGAGTTCTCCAGAATATCGTGGCCATCGCCGCTGGTGGAACCGCCACGGCCAACAGTTACTCGCTCGCCGTGGCGGCCGACGGCACGGTTTACGGCTGGGGCGATAACGGTAATGGCCAACTCGGCGTCGGCAGCACGACGGACTCGACTCGACCGAAGGCGATCACGAATTTCAAGGTGCTGCCGGGCTATCCCGAAGTGGGGCTCACGTCGACCCTCGACCCGGTGGGAGCTCCGGGAACCGTGCTGCTGACCGCGACGCCGACGGATCCCGATGGCTTAACCGGCGTGTCCGTGAAATTCTACATCAATGGTCAGATGGTCCTTGAGAAGACTTCTGCGCCTTGGACCTATTCCTACACTCCCACCCAGGCCGGCAGCTACCATGCCTTCGCGGTGGTCAAAGATCTCACCTTGCTGGAGGGCCAGTCGCCGCCGGCGAATTTCTCGATCAATACGCCACAGGTTTCCCTCGCAGCGGAAGTTGCTCCGTCGTATGCGCCGGGCACCGTGGTCTTGACTGCCAGTCCCACCGATGCGGATGGAGCCGGGAACCTCGCCTCGGTGAAGTTTTATGTGGACGGAGACCTGGTCGGTGAGCGGACAGCCCCGCCGTGGACCTGCGCCCATTATCCCAACGATGAAGGCACCTACCCGGCGACCGCCGTCGTCAGGGACAGGTTCGGCTTAGAGAGCACCTCGGCTCCGGTGTCTTTTTCCGTGCATGCCCCGTTGATTCCGCTCGCGATCAGCGCGTTCGTTCATGAGAACCCGGGCTACGTCACGCTGACTGCCAGCCCCACGGATGCCGACGGTGTGGGAAATCTCTCCCAAGTGATCTTCTATTCCAATGGCGTCCCCGTGGGCTCCTCCTCCATGTCGCCCTGTGTGATCGAGATGCCGAGCTTGGCAAGCGGCTCCTATACGGTTCACGCGGTGGTCTTCGACCACTTCGGCTTTACGAGCACCTCGCCTTCGCTGCCATTCACGATCCACGCTTCAGGCGGTGCGCCGGACGATGATGGCGACGGCATCACGAATGCGGACGAGATCGCGGCCGGCACTTCACCCACGGATACCGACTCCGATAACGACGGGATCCCGGATGGGCAGGATGCTTCGCCACTTTCGCCGGACTTCGTCTCCACCACCGTCAGCGGCCTCTCCGTGTGGGCTCCCCTTCGGTGATAGCGCCTGATTCCGACGCCTTCCCAAGATCATGACTTTCTCTAATTTTCCGATGAATTCTCTTAGAGGCTGTCTGAAAAATGCTCAGGCCGCGATTCTGGTGAGCATGCGCTTGGTCATGGAGAGATAGATTAGCG